>NZ_DAISHT010000186.1:0-5271 GCF_036822375.1 Pseudoxanthobacter sp.
CCGATGCGGCCGAAACCGTTGATCGCTACTTTCACAGCCATGGCGTCTCTCCGTTCGATGGATTGGGCGAGGCGCGCGGCAACCGCCGCTGCCTCCCGTCGTATGTCACATAAAGCCGGTTCCCCGTGCGGAAAACCGACTGGATCAATCTGCCGGCTCTTCCCCGGCTTTTGCCGGGCCGTCCGGCGCACCGGCAGTGCGCGCGACGGCAGCCCGGGCAACTTCCACCACCTTCAGCGGCGTGATGCCGAAGCGGGAGAACAGCACGCCGGCCGGGGCGCTGGCGCCAAAGCCGCTCATGCCGACAAAATGGCCCGCATCGCCGATGAAGCGGTCCCATCCGGTGCGGATCGCCGCCTCCACGGCAATGCGCACCGGCGCCGTGCCGGTCACCTCCGCCCGGTAGGCCGGAGACTGGGCACAGAACAGCTCGAACGACGGCACCGACACCACGCGCGTGCCGATGCCCTCTTCTTCCAGCACCGCCCGGGCGGCCACCGCAACGCTCACCTCCGACCCGGAGGCAAACAGCGTCACCTGCGCCGGGCCGCAGCCCGCCGCGCGCAGCTCATAGGCCCCGCGCGCCGTCAGGTTCTCCCGCGCCTCGCGCTCGCGCAGCGCCGGCAGGCTCTGCCGCGACAGCACCAGCACGGCCGGACCTTTCGCCCGCTCCAGCGCCGCCTGCCAGCACTCCGCCGTTTCCACAGCGTCGGCCGGGCGCAGCACGGTGAGGCCGGGAATGATCCGCAATCCCGCCAGATGCTCCACCGGCTGGTGCGTCGGCCCGTCCTCGCCGAGACCGATGGAATCGTGCGTCATCACGAACACGACTCGCACGCCCATCAGCGCGGCGAGCCGGATCGCCGGGCGGCAATAATCAGAGAAAACGAGGAAGGTCCCGCCATAGGGCAAAAAGCCGCCATGCAGCGCCAGCCCGTTCATGGCCGCCGCCATGGCATGTTCGCGGATGCCCCAGTGGACGTAAGTGCCGCGATAGTCGCCGGGCGCGACCGCGCTCTGCCCCGCCACCAGCGTGTTGTTGGAGCCGGACAGGTCGGCCGAGCCGCCGACCAGCTCCGGCGCCAGGCCGGCGATCACCTCCAGCGCCAGTTCGGAGGCCTTGCGGGTGGCCATGGCCGGCTGCCGGCGCACCAGATCGGCCGACAGCGCCGACAGCGCCTCGCCGAGGCCGGGCGGCAACTGGCCGCGCATGCGGCGGTCGAACTCGCCGCGCTCTTCCGGCGGCAGCGCGCGATAGCGCTTTTCCCACGCCTTGCGCTCGTGAACGCAGCGCAGGCCCGCCATGCGCCACAGGTCGCGCACCTCGCACGGCACCTCGAACGGCGCCACCGCGCCGAACCCCAGCCCGGCGCGCGTCAGCGCCGCCTCGGCCGGCCCCAGCGGCGCGCCGTGCACCGCCGCCGTGCCCTGCCGGCCGGGCGCGCCGCGGCCGATGACGGTGCGGGCGCCGATCAGCGTCGGCCGGTCGCTGTCGCGTGCAGCCTGCAGCGCGGCCAGAATGGCGCCGGGGTCATGGCCGTCGATGGACACGGCCTCCCACCCGGCAGCCTCGAAGCGGCGCAGCATGTCGCCGGATTCGGTCAGCGACACCGCGCCGTCGATGGAAATGCCGTTGTTGTCCCAGAGTACGGTCAGCCGGTTCAGCTTCAGGTGGCCGGCGATGGAGATCGCCTCCTGCGAGAGGCCCTCCATCAGGTCGCCGTCGGAGGCCAGCACCCAGGTGCGGTGGTCGACCAGAGCATCCCCGAAGCGGGCATTCAGCATGCGCTCCGCCAGCGCCATGCCCACCGCATTGGCCAGCCCCTGCCCGAGCGGACCGGTGGTGGTTTCGATGCCGGCGGCGGCGCCATATTCCGGGTGGCCCGCAGCCGGCGAGCCGAGCTGGCGAAAGCGCTTCAGCACCTCAAGGGAAAAATCCTCGTAGCCCGTGAGATGCAGGAGAGCATAGAGCAGCGCCGAGCCGTGGCCGGCCGACAGCACGAAGCGATCGCGGTCGGGCCACCACGGACTGGTGGGATCGAACTTCATCACCCCGCCGAACAGCACCGTGGCGACATCGGCGGCGCCGAGCGGCAGGCCCGGATGGCCGGATGCCGCCGCCTCCACCGCATCGATCGCCAGCAGACGCACGGCAGACGCCAGAAGGGCGTGATTCTCGCTGTCGGCGTCCTCGCCCGCCGGCGGGGCGCCCGCCGGGAACGGATCGTGCTGGGTCAGGCTGTCCGTCATGGGCCCTTCACATCGACACCGGGTCACAGCGACGCCGGAGCGCGCGCACGGCCGGCAGACTGCCGGGCGGCAGAACGACGGCCCCCGGCGCCGGGAACGCCTTCTGCAATATCAGGTCGCAGGGTTCAGTCAACGCGGCGCGGTGAACGTTCGCCCTCCGTCCGCAAAATGGTTGCGCTGCCGCAGCCCGTCCGGCCGTTCGACTGCAACCGGCCAGACACCTTCTTGCCCTGAGCCGACAAAAGCCTTAAGAATTGTGCAGCGCACAATGAATTAATCGTGGCGTTGTCGCCGGTGCCCAAGTGTCGCCGGCGTGACGCGGCGCCGGCTTTCTTTGCCCGGCAAAACAGCAGGCAAAGCCGTTTTTTTGCGCAACGGACGTGACGCGGCGCGGCCGCCGTTGCAACATGACAGAAAATGCCCGCCAGACGCGCGGGGCCGGAGATGGGGCGTCGCCCGGCCGGCGGGGCGGAAGATGCGGCCCGCGGGCGGACGACAGAACGGGACAGCAGCGGTGAATTATCAGCTCTATGAACTGAACCACGCGGCACTCAGCCCCCTGCGGGCCGTGGCGGACGCAACACGGCTTTATTTCCGCAACCCGGCCAATCCCATGGCCTACACACCGTTCGGCCGCTCCATCGTGGCGGCGCTGGAGGTGTTCGAGCGCACCACCCGGGTCTACGGCAAGCCGGCCTTCGGCATTTCCAGCACCGTCGTCGGCGGGGTGCGGGTGCCGGTGCGCGAGGAAGTGGTCTGGGCGATGCCGTTCTGCCGCCTCATCCGCTTCGTGCGCGGCACGCCGGAGGCCAGCGCCCAGCACCCGCGCCTGCTCATCGTGGCGCCGATGTCCGGCCACTATGCCACGCTGCTGCGCGGCACGGTGGAAGAGATGCTGCCGCGCCACGATGTCTACATTACCGACTGGACCGACGCGCGCACGGTGCCGCTCTCGGCCGGGCGCTTCGACCTCGACACCTATATCGATTACCTGATCGGCATCCTGCACCATCTGGGCCCCAACACCCATGTGATGGCGGTGTGCCAGCCGGCCGTGCCGGCGCTGGCCGCCACCGCGGTGATGGAAGCCGCCGGCGACCCCGCCGCCCCGGCATCGCTGATCCTGATGGGCGGGCCGATCGACACCCGCATCAACCCGACCGAAGTGAACCACACCGCCAAGAAACGCGGCATCGACTGGTTCCGGCGCAATGTCATCATGACGGTGCCGTTCCCCTATCCGGGCTTCATGCGGCGGGTCTATCCGGGGTTCCTGCAGCTCTCCGGCTTTCTGGCGATGAACTACGATCGCCATTACGATGCGCATCGTATCTTCTACGACAGCATGGTGAAGGGCGACGGCGATTCCACGCGCAAGCACCGCGAGTTCTATGACGAATATCTGGCCGTCATGGACCTCACGGCCGAGTTCTTCCTGCAGACCGTCGAAACCGTTTTCCTCAATCACGACCTGCCCGACGGGCGGATGATGTATCGCTCCACGCCGGTGGACCTGACGAAGATCGTCCGCACCGCGCTGTTCACCATCGAGGGCGAGAAGGACGATATCTCCGGCGTAGGCCAGACCGAAGCCACGCAGGCGCTGTGCACCGGCATTCCGGCCGACCGCAAGCACCATTACCTGCAACTGGGCGTCGGTCACTACGGCGTTTTCAACGGCTCGCGCTTCCGCTCCGAGATTGCGCCGCGCATCGCCGATTTCGTCTGGACCTTCGACCGCGCCCCGCGCCGCAGCGATGTCGTGGCGCAGCCCGCCGCTGCGGAACCGGCACCCGTGGAAGAGGCCGCGCCGGTGACGGCGGAAGCCCCCGTCGCGGACGTTCCAGTCGCGGACGTTCCCGTGGCTGAGACCCGGATCGCTGAGGCCCCGGTTGCGGAAGCCGCAGTTGCAGACGTCCCTGCCGCGGAACCGGCGGCCGCCCCGGCGCCCGCGCAGCCGGAGACGGCTTCGGAGACGGCCGCCGAAGCGGCCCCCACGGCGCAGTCCGAAACCGCAGCCCCGGAGGCCGCGGCCGGCGACCAGCCGCATTTCCCCGGCTTCGGCCCGCCCGCCGAGGCCGCACCGGACGCCGCCGCGGAACCGGCGGCCGAGCCGGCGACGAAGGCCCGGGCCGCCAAGGCACGCACCCCGCGCGCCAGAGCCGTGCCGAAGGACCGCGGCGCGGTGCCCCCGCTCGGCGGCGGTCTCGGCGGCGCCACCGGCGACAATCTCGGCAGGATCAAGGGCGTCGGCCCCTCCATCGCCAAGGCGCTGCGCGACCTCGGCTATGCGAGCTATGCCGACATTGCCGCCCTCGATGCCGACGGGATCGCCCGCATCGAAGAGCGCATCGGCTTTCCCGGTCGCGTGGAGCGGGATGACTGGATCGGGCAGGCCAGGGCGCTGCTGGCCACCGCCGGCGCCTGAGGCCGTCTGATCTGCCCCTCCACCGGAACGGCGCTCCTCGGGGCGCCGTTTTCGTATCCGGGGCGGCGCGCCCGTCCTGTCGGCTCTTGAAGCGCGCCTGTGGAAAACCCAGATCTCCGGGGTGCCTGTTCCTCACCCCGGAGCCGACGATGACTTCCACCGCCTTTTCCCGTCCCGTTCGCGGCCCGCTGGTCTATGTGGCGACGGTCGCCGCCTTCATCCTGTGGTGGCCGCTGGGCCTGCTGATGGTCGCCTACATTCTGTGGGGCGATCACTTCCACCGCTTCGCCGACGATCTGCGCGGCAGCTTCCGGCGCGCCACGGCGTGCAGCCCCGGCGCGGGCGCGGCGTCCGGCTCGTCCGGCTTCGGCCGCACCGGCAATGCGGCGTTCGATGACTATCGCGCCCGCGAACTGGAGCGGCTGGAGGCCGAGCGCCGCCGGCTGGACGAGATGCGCGACGAGTTCGATGCCTTCCTGCAGAACCTGCGCCGCGCCCGCGATCAGGAAGAGTTCGACCGCTTCATGGCCGGCCGCAACGCCGGCCGCCCGCAGGGCTGAACGCCGGGCGGCGTCGCAGCGGTCTCCGCCCCC
>NZ_DAISHT010000186.1:5371-6481 GCF_036822375.1 Pseudoxanthobacter sp.
TCTTGCCTGAACTCTTGCCGGCGTTCTTGCCGGCGTTCTTGCCCGGGCGGGCGTTTTTTATGCGCCGCGCTGTTGCCCGGCTGGCCGGCCTCGGCGATGATGGCTTTTCCGGCACGCCGGCTGAAACAGCCCGAACCCCACGATGGCGCCGATACTCCGTCCGCATTCCGAACCCCGCCGCCGCACCGGGCGGCCGCCCGTTCCCGTCCTGCCCGCTGTGCTGCCGGTGGCGCTGGCCGGTCGGGTGGTGGAGGTGCGGCTGCGCGTCAACGCCCGCGCGCGGCGCATGACGCTGCGCCTGCCGATCGGCACCGCCGGCCCGGTCATCACCGTGCCGCCAAGGGTGAGCGAGGCCGTGGTGCGCGGCTTTCTCGAGAGCCACCGCGAGTGGCTGGAAACGCGCCTTGCCCGCCGCCCCGCAGCAACGCCTTTCGCCGATGGCGCCGAAATTCCGTTTCGCGGCACGCCGCACCGCATCGTGCACGACGGACGGCTGCGTGGCGGGGTGCGCACCGCGGCCGGCCAGGACGGAGCGTCGCTCATCGTCGTCAGCGGCGAGCCGTCGGTGCTGGCGCGCCGGGTTTCGCTCTTCCTGCGGCGCGAGGCGGAAGCGGCCCTGAAAGAGGCCGTGCACCGCCACACCGCGGCCCTCGGCGTCACCGCGGCCGCGGTGCGCATCCGCGATACCACCAGCCGGTGGGGCTCGTGCTCCTGCGACCGTGTGCTGTCGTTCTCCTGGCGGGTGGTGATGGCGCCGCCCTTCGTGCTCAACTATCTCGTCGCCCATGAGGTGGCGCACCTGCGGGAGATGAACCACTCACCGGCATTCTGGCGCATCGTGGCGCGGCTCGATCCGCAGGCGCGGCAGGGCCGGGCCTGGCTGAAGCAGCACGGACCGCACCTGCACGCCATCGGCGCACAGCCCGACGCCTGAACCGCCCGGCCAGCCCGCACGCCGCTGCAGGGACCGGCCGCCGGCCGGATATCCCGCGCGCCCCGAGCAGCCCCCCGATCCCGCTCCGCATCGCTCCGGTCCGTATCGCTCCACCCCCGTCGCCCGGCCAGCCCGCGCCGCCCCCGGCGAGCGGAGGGCCCGAAGCCCTGCGCGGG
>NZ_DAISHT010000187.1:0-6460 GCF_036822375.1 Pseudoxanthobacter sp.
TTACCAGATCGGCCGCGCCACCCAGACGGCCGATTTTGCGCGCGATCAGGCCGCCTGCAACAACTCCTGCCCGGCCAGCCCGACGGAGCTGTTCGTGATGCGCAACAACGATCCGAAGGCGACGGAACTGACCTCGCTGGCCGGAGTTCCCTACAGCCGCACCCCGAGCGCCTTCCGTTTCCGCACGGAAACGACGGCGCGCTGCACCTGCGGCACCGCCCGGCCGATCTCCGACCCGGCCGGTGCGGCGGCAGCCGGCCTTTCCGTTCCCGGCGCGCCCGGCGGCGGGGCGGCCGTGCCGGCGGCGGCGCCGGCGGTAAACCAGACCCCGGCCGCCCCGGAAAGCGCCGTGGTCAAGCCCGTTGTCGCCAGGCCGCCGCTGCGCGTCAGAACAGTCGGGCCGACATTTCTGCAGGATCAATGAGCGGCATGAGGCGGGCCATTTCCGGCCCGTCCTCCCGGCCGGTCACGGCCAGCCGCAGCGGATGGAACAGCGCCCGGCCACGGCGGCCGGTCTCGGCCTGAAGCGCCTTCGTCCAGGTGCGGAAGCTGGTTTCATCCCATGGCGGCGGCGGCAGAAGGGCGCGCGCGGCAGCCAGAAAGCCGGCCTCCTCCTGCAGGTCGGGCGCGCGCGGCACCGGGCCGCGCACCACGTCCCGCCACACCGTCACCGCGCCGACCGTCGTCAGGTTGGCCCGCACCGCTGCCCAGAACGCCGGCCCGAGATCGGCCCCCAGGGCGATCAGCCGGGGGCGTACCGTCTCATAATCCATGCCGTGCACGAGGCGGGCGTTGAGCACCCCGATTTCCGCCGGATCGAAGTGCGCCGGCGCGCGGGAGATGTGGGCGAGATCGAGCCTCGAAGCCAGCACCTCCAGCGACGGCAGCGCCTCCACCGCCGCCGCCGTGCCAACGAGAACCGCCAGCGAGGCCACCGCCATCGGCTCGAAGCCATCGGCCCGCAGGCCGCGCAGCGACAGCGTGCCGGTGCGCTTCGACATCTGGCTGCCATCGGCCAGAATCAGCAGATTGTGGTGCCCGAAGGCCGGCACGCCGCCGCCAAGCGCCCGGAACAGCGCAATCTGCACGCCCGTGTTGGTCACATGGTCCTCGCCGCGGATGACGTGCGTCACCCCGAGGTCGATGTCGTCCACCACCGAGGGCAGCGTGTAGAGATAGCTGCCGCCGGCGCGCACCAGCACGGGGTCCGACAGCGAGGCGAGATCGACCGTCTGCGGGCCGCGCACCAGATCGTGCCAGCCGATCTCGGTCGCATGGGGCGCAAACGGGTCGCCATCGTGGTTGGGCAGCAGAAAGCGCATGTAGGGCGCCCGGCCACCGGCCTCCAGCGCGGCACGCCCGGCTTCGGAGAGCCGCAGTGCGGCGCGATCATAGACCGGCGGCAGCCCGCGCGCGCGCAGCCGTTTGCGGCGATAGTCCAGTTCCTCGGCCGTCTCGTAACAGGCATAGAGCGCACCGGCCGCCTGCAGCCGGCGGGCGGCCTCGTCGTGGCGATCCTGCCGCTCGCTCTGGCGCACGATCAGGTCGGGCTCAATGCCGAGCCACGCCAGATCCTCCACGATCGCCTGCGCGAACGCCTCCGTGGAGCGCTCGCGGTCGGTATCGTCGAGGCGCAGGATGAAGCGGCCGCCGTGAAGGCGGGCGAACAGATAATTGATGAGCGCCGTGCGGGCGTTGCCAAGGTGCAGGTAGCCCGTGGGCGAGGGCGCGAAGCGGACCACGACGGCCGGGGGAACGTGCGGAGGGGCAACGGACATGCGGGACGGCACCTTTCTGCGGCTTTCGCGCCGGAAGCGGCAGCTTTAGCCCCGCCGCGCAGCGCCGGCAATGCCCGCCCCGGCCCGCCCCCGGCCCGCCCCCGGCCCGCACGGCCGGCGGCGACCGCGCCGGACGGGAGAATTGCAAAGCCGGGAAAGCGCGCTATGCTGCGCCCGTCCAAGCCTTGGGGTGCCGCCCCGGACCTTGCGCAACGGGCGCATGGCCGGCGGCGGCTGAGATTACACCCATCGAACCTGATCCGGGTCATGCCGGCGAAGGGAGTGGCTGAGCCGGTGCTTCCTGCCCGGCTGCCCCCGCGCCCGGAATCCGCCCGGATCGTGAGGGAACGTCCATGACCGTTTCTGTAACTGACACCGTTTCTGTAACTGACGCCGTTTCTGCAACCGACGGGGCCGAAACCGCCCTGCCCGGCGATGCCGCGCCCGCCGGGGCGCTGTCGCTTTCGCCCGGCGCCGCGCTGGCGCAGATGCGCGCCGCCGCGCCGCTCGTCCACAACATCACCAATTTCGTGGTGATGACGCCCACCGCCAACGCGCTGCTCGCCGCCGGCGCCGCCCCGGCCATGCTGCACGCGCCGGAGGAGGTGGCCGAGTTCGCGGCCATCGCCTCCGCGCTGGTGGTCAACATCGGCACCCTGACAGCGGCCGCCCGCGACGCCATGGTGCTGGCCGTGCGCGCCGCCCGCGATGCCGGCCGGCCGTGGGTGCTGGACCCGGTGGCCGGCGGCGTCACCGCCTTCCGGCGCGAGACCGTGGCACAGCTGCTTTGCGAAGGGCCGGCGGTGGTGCGCGGCAACGCCTCCGAGATCATCGCCGCCAGCATCGGCGCATCCGCCGGCCGCGGCGTGGATGCCGCAAACGGCGTCGACGAGGCGGCGGTGCATGCCGATGCCCTCGCCCGCCGCATCGGCGCCACGGTCGTCGTTTCCGGCCCGGTCGACTACATCACCGATGGCACGCGGGCCGTCGAAGTGGCCAACGGCGTGGAAATGATGACGCGCATAACCGGCACCGGCTGCACCTGCACCGCGCTCATCGGCGCCTTCCTCGGGGCCGGACTGCCCGGCCTTGAAGCCGCGACCGCAGCCATGGTGCTGATGGGCGTGGCCGGCGAGGTCGCCGCGCAGGGCAATCCCGGTCCGGGCACCTTCGCCGTGCGCCTCACCGATGCGCTCGCGGCGCTGCGGCCGAAGGATCTGGACCAGCGCGGGCGCTACGCCCTGCGCCTGACGGGCACGCTTGCGGCCTGAAGTCAGTCGCGGGCCGGCACGGGGCGGCGGCGCGGCCGCCGGCCCGTGTGCCCGCTGTCACTGCCTGCCGTTGTCGCTGCCGGCCGGCCTGCAACCGCAGTGCGCCGCGACGTTTTCGCCCCGCCCGCAGATCGCGTTCATCCTTGCCGTCGGTGACACAATGTTGTGATTGTCGGTGGGGCGGCTATTGCGGGAGACGGGTCCGATGAGTGCGCTATGGCCGGCGCAGACGTGCTTGCCAGCCGGATTCCGGGGGGACCGGCGGGACGGAAAAAAGACCGGGCTGACGCGGCGGGCTCTGGCCGGTGCGTCGCTTGCCATGCTGGCGTCCGTCGGTCTCGGTCTGACCGCATCCGTGCCCGCAGCCTGTGCCGAGGTGAAAGAGGCCCGTCGCCCGGTCATCGGACTGGTGATGAAGACGCTCACCAATCCGTTCTTCGCTGTCATGGAAGACGGCGCCCGCCGGGCGAGCAACGATGCCGGCGCCGAACTGGTGGTGCGCACCGCCTCGCGCGAGACGGCCATCGAACAGCAGATCGGCCTCGTCGATTCCCTCATCAAGATGCCGGTCGACGCCATCGTCATCGCCCCGGCCGACTCGGCGCGTCTGGTGCCGGTGCTGGTGCAGGCCGTGCGCCGCGGCATCGTGGTGGTCAATGTCGACAACCAGCTCGACTTCGCCTACTGGCAGCAGTTCGGCCAGCGCCTCCCGTCGCTGGTAACGGTGGATAACCGCAAGGCCGCCGATGCCGTGACCGAGCGCCTGCTGCGCGGCGACAACCCCGCCGTGGCGGCCACCGCGCTGATCGTGGGCGGCATTCCGGATGCCGACAATTCGCGCCAGCGCGTTGCCGGCGCCGGCGATGCCTTCGCCCGGCACGCCAACATAAACGTGGTCGGGCAACTGGCCGGAAACTGGCGTGTGGAAGATGCCTACGAGGCCTCGCTCGCCTTCCTGAAAACCCACCCCGGCATCCGGTATGTCTTTTGCGCCAATGACATGATGGCCGTCGGCGTGCTACAAGCCGTGCAGGAGCTGGGCCTTTCGGGCGTTGCGATTGCCGGCTTCGACAACCTGTCGGAAATCAGGCCCAGCATCGCTGCCGGGCTGATTACGGCAACCGTCGATCAGAATGCCGAAGAGCAGGGTTATCTTGCCGTGCAGGTGGCGCTGGACCTTCTGGCGGGCCGGCCCGTTTCCACGGCGACCCTCGTGCCGGTTCGGGTCATTGACCGGGAAGCCCTCGGGTCCTCCCCGCCCTGAGACCCCGCGGCTGCCCGCCTGAACGGCGGCCCGTTCAGTATGCGTTGAGGAAAGGACGGGCGGTGTCCGCCAGTCAGGAAGGCACAGAGCGCGAAAGGACGCCGGCAGCCGCCGGCGGCACCAGGCGGAAGGGACGGCGTGGCTTCGCCTCGCTGGGCGTCACCTTTGCGTTCTTCGTCATCCTGCTGTCCATCGGACCGCTCGCGTTTCTCGGTCTGGTTTCCTACAACGTCGCGCGCAGCACGGTGCGCGACGTCACCGAGAAATACATGCGCCTCGTACTGTCGGCCGAGCGCGACATTCTCGACATGCAGCTCTCCCAGATCGAGGCGCTGCTGGTTTCGGTCGCCGGCATCGACGAGGTGCGCTCCGCCCTTGGCAGCACACCCGGCCGCAAGCCCGATGTCTTCAGCCGCCTGCGCGCGCAGGAGCAGATCGGCGGCGTGCTGAATGCCTATCTCTACTTGCGCGGCGTCGATTCCATCGATGTCATCGGAACCAACGGAACCGCGCTGCACATCGGCGATGGCGGTGCGGCCGGTCCGCCCGTCGGAAGCGACACCATCTTCGGTGCCGTGACCGCTGAGGAACACCGCATTCACTGGTTCGAAACCCGGGTCGACCCCGGGCGTGGCGGGGCCGGCACGCCGCCCCGGCTGGTGGTGCCGGTGGGCGTTGCGCTGCGCACCTTCGACCGCGAGCGCGTGGCCGAGCGCACCGACGGCGTCGTCGTGCTCAATGCCGACGGCCGGCAGCTTTTCGAGCATCTCGGCGTTTCCGCCTCCGAGAACGCCTCCCAGGCCATGGTCGTCAACGATGCCGGCATCATCGTCTACAACCGCGACCCCGCCCTGATCGGCCGCAAGGCGCCCGATGCCATCCTGCAGGCGCTGGATACGGAGCGGCCCTCCGAGCTGGTGCGCATCGACGGCCGGCAGATGCTGATCGGGCAGGTGCGGGCGAAGACGACGAACTGGTGGATCGTGAGCGTCACGCCGCTCGATGCCATCGACTCGCCCGTGCGCTTTATCGGCACGGCGACGATTTTCGTGCTGGGCCTGTGCATGGTCATCGTCGTCGTGGCCGGTTCGCTCGGCGCCCAGCGCATCGTGCGGCCGCTGCGCGCCATCACCAGCCATTTCAAGGATGTGCAGCACCGCCCGGTGGCCGAGGTCGCCCCCCTGCCGGTGGTCGGCAGCGGCGAGGTGGCCGAACTCGCCCACTGGTTCAACGTGTTCCTGTCGTCGGAAGCCGACCGGCAGCGGGCAGCGGCGGCACTGCGCGAAAGCGAGGAGCGTTATGCCCTCGCCGTGCGCGGGGCCAACGATGCGCTGTGGGACTGGAACTTCCGCGCCAACGAGGTCTACTACTCGCCGCGCTGGCGCATGCTGCTGGGCGGCGGCGACCGCGTCATCGGCAAGAGCCCGGCGGTGTGGATCGACGCCATCCACCCCGACGACCGCGAGGACGTGCTCGCCCGCATTTCCGCCCATCTCGCCGGCAAAACGCCCCAGCTGATGATGGAACACCGGCTGCGGCAGGCCAACGGGGAATATATCTGGGTGCTGGCGCGCGGCATCGCACTGCGCGACGAGGCCGGGCGGCCCTATCGCATGGCCGGTTCGCACAGCGACGTGACCTCGCGCAAGCGCGCCGAGGAGCAGCTGCGCCACGATGCGATGCACGACATGCTGACCGGCCTGCCCAACCGCCGGGCCGTGTTCCGTGCGCTGGCCCAGATGCTGCGCCAGACCGACAGCACGCAGGACCGGCAGGTCGGCCTGCTGGTGCTCGACATCGACCGTTTCAAGGACATCAACGATTCCCTCGGCCACGACGTGGGCGATGCGGTGCTGGTGACGGTGGCGCGCCGGCTGCGGCAGGCGCTGCGGCACGACGACATGGTGGCCCGCCTCGGCAGCGACGAATTCGCCGTGCTGTGCCCCAATATCTCCAGCGCCGCAGAAATCGCCGCCATCGGCCGGCGGCTGGTTTCGGCGCTGCGCGATCCCATCGGCGAGCGCACCGAGCGCTACAGCATCACGGTCACGGCCGGCGGCACGGCTGCCGCCGAGGGCCCGACCGCCGCCGCGGTGATGCGCGAGGCGGATCTGGCGCTGTTCGAGGCCAAGCGCGGCGGCGGCAAC
>NZ_DAISHT010000188.1:0-6443 GCF_036822375.1 Pseudoxanthobacter sp.
GCGTGTCGACTGGAAGCCTTCTAACCCGTCATCGGCCGGTCGTCAAAGTGACGTAAGCGTCACTTGACCCTGCCGGTGACGCAAGGGTCATAGACCCATTGCGACCGGATTGCACCCCCCGACCTTAGGCGAAGAGCGGCGGCAGCGGGGCCCCGGAGCGGCGGAACAATGGCGCCTCAGACGGCTTGCGCATTGATTCTCGTCAGCCTTTTGTGAAACCGCACCATGAAGGCGACCGCAAACAGCGGGCTGAGCAGGTTGACGATCGGCACCAGCAGCAGTGCCGCGATGACAAGCCCGGCGGCGAAGACCGCGACGCCATGCCGCCGCCGGAATTCGCGTGCGCCCGCCTCGCCGCGATAGCGCATGGCGGCGGCCTCGAAATACTCGCGGCCGAGCAGATAGCCGTTGATGACGAAGAAGGCGACGAGGTTGACGCCCGGCACCAGCAGCAGGACGAGCGCCAGCAGGTTGCCGGCAAGGGCGATGAGCGCGAACCGCACGGTGACGACGAGCGAGCGGCCGAGCGGCAGGGCCACCCCGGCCGGCTCGCCCGGCCAGGTGGTTTCCTCAACCTTTTCCGCTATTTCGTCGGCAAAGAGGCCGGCCATGAGCGAGGTGACCGGGCCCACCATGAAGGCGAGGCCGACCACGATGCCGATGCCGCTCAGGATGCCGGCGGCGGTATCGAGCCACGGATAGGGCAGAGCGAGGGCGGAGTTGAGGAGCACCTGCAGCCCGATGCCGGCGAGGATCAGCAGGCCGAGGGTGAGCGCCAGCGAGCGCCACAGGATGGCGCGGAACGGCGGCGTCAGAATCTGGCGGAACGCCGCAATGGCATCGTCGAGCATGGCGGGAAGTCCTGATTGATTCGCTGCGGCGCACAACGGCGCCGGCGGCCTCAGCCGCGGGTTCAGCCCATGATGCGGCTGACGAGGCGGGCGGTGTAGTCCACCACCGGCACGATGCGGGCATAGTTGAGCCGCGTCGGGCCGATGACGCCGACCACGCCGACGATGCGGTTGTCGGTATCGCGATAGGGCGAGACCACCAGCGACGAGCCCGACAGCGAGAACAGCTTGTTCTCCGACCCGATGAAGATGCGCACGCCGTCGCCGCTCTCGGCCAGCCCGAGAAGCTGGATGAGGTCGCGCTTCTGTTCCAGATCGTCGAACAGCAGGCGGATGCGCTCCAGATCGTCTTCTGCCTTCAGGTCGCCGATGAGGTTGGCGCGGCCGCGCACGATCAGCGTTCCCGGCCGCCCGTCGCCGGCCTCCGACCACACCGCAAGTCCGGTTTCCACCACGCGCCGGGTCAGTCCGTCGAGCTCTTCCTGCTCGGCGACGCTGACGCGCTCCAGCTCGCCCTTGGCCTCGGAAAGCGTGCGGCCGCGGATGTGGGCGTTGAGGTAGTTCGCCGCCTCCACCAGCGCGGAGGAGGGCAGGCCGGCTGGCAGGCTGACGAGGCGGTTTTCCACCGAGCCGTCGGTGCCCACCAGCACGGCAAGCGCGCGGGCCGGATCGAGGCGGACGAACTCGATGTGCTTGAGGCGCAGGTCGCTGGTGTGGGTGATGACGACGCCGGCCCCGCGCGACAGGCCGGACAGCATCTGGCTGGCTTCCGTCAGCACGCCCTCGAAGGTGCGGCCGGAGCCGCCGACCTGACTTTCGATGCGCGCCCGCTCGTCGGCATTGAGGTCGCCGATTTCCAGCATGGCATCGACGAAGAAGCGCAGGCCGCGCTGGGTCGGCAGGCGGCCGGCGGAGGTGTGGGGCGAGAACACCAGCCCCAGCGCCTCCAGATCGGCCATGACATTGCGCACCGAGGCCGGCGACAGCGTCATTGGCAGCAGCCGCGACAGCGTGCGCGAGCCGAGCGGCTCGCCGGTGTCGAGATAGGTCTCGACGATGCGGCGGAAGATTTCGCGCGAACGCTCGTCGAGATCGATCGATGCCGACGATAGGACCTCACGCCTGCGTTCGGCCGTCATGTCCGGTTCTCTTTCCATCCTCGCGGCCGGTTGCAGGCCTGTGTCTGCACGCTGCGCCTGTGCTGCCCGGCAAAACCTGCCCTGCAAAACCTGCCCGGCGAGATCGGCGTGCCCGGTCCCGCCCGGCCGGTCCCGCCTGGCCAGTCCTGCCCGGCCGGTCCTGCCGTAGGTCGCCCGGTTGCGCTCTGTCCTAATAAAGGCACTCGCCGGCCGTTGGGCAAGGCGCAGGCGGGTGCGGCGGTGCAAGATCGGGGCCGGGTGTTGCCGCGCGGCAGTGCGAAATGGCCGGATGCCGCCGAAAGTGCCGCGAATTCCTTGAGTGTCGCGGCAACGGGCGTTAGAAGCGCGCCATGTCCTGCGGCCGGCACTCCGCCCGGCTGCCCGCGGCCGGACCGCGGGCAGCGCGGGCCCGTGGCTTTCCGTCTCCGTGCGGGCCCGCCGTTTTCCGTCTCCATGAAGGAAGAAGAAGCTGATGCCGAGCCTCCGCCCCTCCAAGCGTGCCCCCGACGAGATGCGCCCCGTGACGCTGGAGCGGGCCGTTGCCCGCCATGCCGAAGGCTCCTGTCTGGTGAAGTTCGGCGATACCCATGTGCTGTGCACGGCGAGCCTTGAGGACCGCGTGCCGGCGTGGCTGCGCGGCGGCGGCCGCGGCTGGGTGACCGCGGAATACGGCATGCTGCCGCGCGCAACCCACGAGCGCACGCGGCGCGAGGCGGCGGCGGGCAAGCAGTCCGGCCGCACGCAGGAGATCCAGCGCCTGATCGGCCGCTCGCTGCGCGCGGTCGTCAATCTGGAGGCGCTGGGCGAGCGCCAGATCACCGTCGACTGCGATGTGCTGCAGGCCGACGGCGGCACCCGCACGGCCTCCATCACCGGCGCGTGGGTGGCTCTGCACGACTGCCTCGACTGGATGAAGGCGCGCGGCATGATCAGCCGTCCGGTGCTGACCGATCACATCGCCGCCATTTCCGTCGGCATCCACGGCGGCCAGCCGGTGCTCGACCTCGATTATCAGGAAGATTCGTCGGCCGGCACCGATGCCAACTTCGTCATCACCGGATCGGGCGGTCTGGTGGAGATTCAGGGCACGGCGGAAGGCACCCCCTTCAGCCGCGACGAGTTCAACGCCATGCTCGATCTGGCGCTTGCCGGCACGGCGGGTCTTGTGGAGCTGCAGAAGCTCGCCATTCTCTGAACGGCCGGCGGGAGAGCCAGACATGAGCGAAGGCACGCATCGTCGCCTGACATCGCCGCGCCTCGTCGTGGCCAGCCACAACAAGGGCAAGATCGCGGAGATCCGCTTCCTCGTCGCGCCCTGCGGCATCGAGACGGTTTCGGCCGGCGATCTCGGCCTGCCCGAGCCGGAGGAGACGGAGACCACCTTCGCCGGCAATGCCCGCCTCAAGGCCCACGCCGCGGCGAAGGCCTCCGGGCTGCCGGCGCTGTCCGACGATTCGGGCCTTGCGGTTGCAGCGCTCGGCGGCGATCCCGGCATCTATTCCGCGCGCTGGGCCGGCCCCGACAAGGACTTTGCCCGCGCCATGCGCAACATCGAGGAGAAGTTGCAGGCCCTCGGCGCGACCACGCCGGCCGCGCGGCGGGCGAAGTTCGTCTGCGCGCTGTGTCTGGCGTGGCCGGACGGGCACGACGAGGTGTTCGTGGGCGAGGTCCACGGCGAACTCGTGTGGCCGCCGCGCGGCGCGGCCGGCTTCGGCTACGATCCCATGTTCCTGCCCGACGGCCACAGCCGCACCTTCGGCGAGATGACGGCGGAGGAGAAGCACGGGCTGGGGCCGGATGGCGGCCTGTCGCACCGGGCGCGCGCCTTCCTGATGTTCTCCGACGCCTGCCTGAAGGGCTGAGGCGGCCATGGCGGCGGTGCGCGTTCCCGGCCATGGCGCGGGCCATGATGCCGGTCATGATCCCGGCCTCGCGGAGGCCGGGTTCGGCATCTATGTGCACTGGCCGTTCTGCGCCGCCAAATGCCCCTATTGCGACTTCAACAGCCATGTGCGCCATAAGGCGGTGGACCAGCCGCGCTTTGCCCGCGCCTTTGCCGCCGAGCTGGCCCGCGCCGCAGCGCTGACCGCCGGGCGGCCGGTGCGCTCGGTGTTCTTCGGCGGCGGCACGCCGTCGCTGATGGACCCGGCCACCGTCGCCGTGGTGCTCGATACCATCGCCCGGCACTGGACCCTTGAGGCCGATGCGGAAATCACGCTGGAGGCCAACCCTTCCAGTGTCGAGGCCGACCGGTTCGCCGGCTACCGCGCGGCGGGCGTCAACCGCGTGTCGCTCGGGGTTCAGGCGCTGGACGATACCGCGCTGAAGGCGCTGGGCCGCATCCACGATGCCGATCAGGCGCTGGCGGCCATCGCCATCGCGCAGCGGGTTTTTCCCCGCTCGTCGTTCGACCTCATCTATGCCCGCCCCGGCCAGACGGCGGCGGCCTGGGAGGCGGAGCTGCGGCGCGGGCTGGCGCTGGCCGGCGAGCATCTGTCGCTCTATCAGCTCACCATCGAGGCCGGCACGCCCTTTGCGGCGCTGCACGACAGCGGCCGCCTCGTGGTGCCGCCCGACGACGAGGCGGCCGAACTCTACGAACTGACACAGGCGCTGACCGCCGAAGCCGGCCTGCCGGCCTACGAGATCTCCAATCACGCCCGGCCGGGGGCGGAGAGCCGGCACAATCTGGTCTACTGGCGCACCGGCGATTATGTCGGCGTCGGCCCCGGCGCTCATGGCCGGCTGACCTGCGGGGGGCTGCGCCACGCCACGGTGGCGCTGCGCCACCCCGAGACGTGGCTGGAGGCGGTGGAGCAGGCGGGAACCGGCCTCAGCGACGATGTGGTTCTGACCGATGCGGAGAGTGCCGACGAACTGCTGCTGATGGGGCTGCGGCTGACGGAAGGCGTGGATCTGGCCCGCCACGCCGCCCTTGCCGGCCAGCCGCTCGACAGCGGCCGCATCGCCGCTCTTCAGGACGAGGGCCTTGTCGCCCTGCGCGGCAACAGCCGCCTTGCCGCGACCCCGCGCGGCCGGCTGGTGCTGAACGCGCTGGTGGCGGCGCTGGCCGCCTGAAGCGGCCTTTTACCGGTCCTGAGAAGCCGGCTGCCGCCTCTGCCTTTCCTGAAGCGGCTGCCGCTTCCGTGCGCATTGACGATAGCGCGAAGGCGGGCAAAGGTTTAACGTCGCTGCGAGAAACCGGGTGCCGGGCAGCCGGACGCGCTGCGGTGGCCCGCCGGGGCGGATTGCCCTGCGCAAGCCGGCGGGCGGGCCCGTGCAGGCCGCACCGCTGCAGCCGGCGCTGCCCCCGGCCGGCCCCTGTGGCGGCGTGCGGGCGTGGCGTTGCGCAAGGCGTGGCGGCGCGCAGCGCCCGGACGGGACTGAAGAGACGGCCAGCCGCCAACGAGGATGCATAATTCCATGCGCAAGATCGAACTGCGCAAGAGCCAGTCGCGTGCGCCGGAGCTGATCGACGCCGGCGCGCTGGCGGCCGACATTGCCGCGCTGACGGCGGGCCGGACACCGGCCGAGTTCCGCCCGGCGATGATCGCGCGCCTGCGGCAGGCCCGCACAGAAGCCCTTGCGCGGGCGCAGGACCTGCTCACCGACAACGGCAGCGGCCTCTATTGCGCCCAGAGCCTTGCCCATGTGCAGGACGTGCTGGTGCGCGAGCTGGCCGGGGTGGCGGTCAACAGCGTGTACCGCGTGGAGAACCCCTCCAAGGCGGAACGGCTGACGGCGGTGGCCGTGGGCGGCTACGGCCGCGGCACGCTGGCGCCGGGCTCCGATGTCGATCTGCTGTTCATCCTGCCCTACAAGCACACGCCGTGGACCGAAACGGTCGTCGAGTTCGTGCTCTACAGCCTGTGGGATCTCGGCCTGAAGGTGGGGCACGCCACCCGCACCATCGATGAGTGCATGCGCCTGTCGCAGGGCGATCTCACCATCCGCACCGCGGTGCTGGAAGCGCGCTACCTGTGGGGCGACGAGGCGCTGTTCCGCGATCTCACCACCCGCTTCGACCGCGAGGTGGTGCAGGGCAGCGCAGCGGAGTTCGTGGCCGCCAAGCTGGCCGAGCGCGACGAGCGCCACCGCCGGCAGGGCCAGTCGCGCTATCTGGTGGAGCCCAATGTCAAGGAAGGCAAGGGCGGCCTGCGCGACCTGAACACGCTGTTTTGGATCGCCCAGTATGTCTATCGCGTCCACAGCCGCGAGGAACTGGTCGATCTCGGCGTGTTCTCGCGGGCGGAGCTGTCGCTGTTCCGCAAGGCGGAAGACTTTCTGTGGGCGGTGCGCTGCCACCTGCACTTCCTGACCGGACGGGCGGAGGAGCGGCTTTCGTTCGACTTCCAGCGCGAGATCGGCATCCGCCTCGGCTATACCAGCCATCCGGGCCTGCGCGATGTCGAGCGCTTCATGAAGCACTATTTCCTCGTCGCCAAGGATGTCG
>NZ_DAISHT010000189.1:0-6346 GCF_036822375.1 Pseudoxanthobacter sp.
TGGCGCCCTCACCCTTCGACTTTGATTCCCGCCCTTCTGCGGAAGGCGGGCAATTAGTGTCGTTTGTGTGCGGTTTGCTGACAGGGTTCCGGAACGTCGATGACGCTCATCGGCTCCTCCTCCTTCAAGATCACGTCTTGCTCCGTCAAGATCACGTCCTGCTCTTTCAGGGCCATGTCAGGCTCTTTCAGGGCCATGTCGTGCCCGGGCGCCTGTGCTGCCGGCGTTGCCGCCGGGCTGCGACTTATCGGCGGCCGCCGGGCGTGACGGCCACCCGGCGGCTGTGGTGCCACGGCCCTTGCAGAAGCAGTTCCTCATCTTCACGGCCGTGTGTGCCGAAGCGCGAAAGTCGCCTGAAATGCTGACCAATCCGCAGTCCAAGTATCGCCCGATCTTCCATCCCGTGTCGCTGCCCGACCGGCAGTGGCCTGCACGCCAGATGACCAGCGCCCCGCGCTGGCTGTCGTCGGACCTGCGCGACGGCAACCAGTCGCTGGTCGACCCGATGGATGTGGAAAAGAAGATGCGGTTCTACCGCATGCTGCTCGACATCGGCTTCAAGGAAATCGAAGTCGGCTTTCCCTCCGCCTCGCAGACCGATTTCGACTTCGTCCGCTCGCTGGTGGAAGGCAACCTGATCCCGCAGGACGTGACCGTTCAGGTGCTGACGCAATCGCGGGCGGATCTGATCGCGCGCACCTTTGAATCGCTGAGCGGCGTGCACCGCGCCATCGTCCATCTCTACAACGCCACCTCGCCGCTGTTCCGCCGCGTGGTGTTCAACATGGACAATCAGGGCGTCGTCGATCTGGCCGTTCAGGGCGCAAAGCTGATGAAGGCGGAGGCGGCGAAGCGGCCGGAGACGGAGTGGCTGTTCGAATATTCGCCCGAGACCTTCTGCTTTACCGAGATGGAATTCGCGCTGGAGGTGTGCGAGCGCGTGCTCGACGTGCTGGAACCGACGCCGGAGCGTCCGGTGATCCTGAACCTGCCGGCAACCGTCGAAGTCTCGATGCCGAATGTCTATGCCGACCAGATCGAATGGTTCTGCCGGCACATTTCGCGCCGCGACAGCGTCGTCATCAGCGTGCATCCGCACAACGACCGCGGCACCGGCGTGGCGGCGGCGGAACTGGCGGTGCTGGCCGGTGCCGACCGGGTGGAAGGCTGCCTGTTCGGCAACGGCGAGCGCACCGGCAATGTCGATCTCGTCACGCTGGCGCTGAACCTCTACACGCAGGGCATCGATCCGGGCCTGAAGTTCGATAACATGCGCACCATCGTGCGCACGGCCGAGCACTGCAACGGTCTGCCGGTGCATCCGCGCCACCCCTATGCCGGCGAGCTGGTGTTCACCGCCTTTTCCGGCTCCCATCAGGATGCCATCCGCAAGGGCTTCTCGGCCCATGAGGCGCGTAACGACGGCATCTGGGAAATGCCCTATCTGCCGATCGATCCGGCCGATCTGGGCGAGACCTACGAGGCGGTGATCCGCGTCAACAGCCAGTCCGGCAAGGGCGGTGTCGCCTGGGTGCTGGAGCAGGATCGCGGCCTGCGCCTGCCGCGCCATCTGCAGGTCGATTTCAGCCGCAAGGTGCAGGAAGTGGCCGACCGCACCGGCCGCGAAATGACCGCGGAGATGATCTCCGCCGCCTTCGACGAGGCCTACCATCTGGAAGGGCCGCAGCCGGTGGTGCTGGTGGATTATGACGACAGCGGCAGCCGCGGCGCCGGCCGCGAGCGCGTGTTCGTCGGCCATGTGGAGATCGGCGGCAAGCCGGTCTCCGTCACCGGGCGCGGCAACGGCCTCATTTCCAGCGCTGTCGCGGCCGTCAACGCCGCCTGCGGCAGCGAAATCGAGGTGGTGGATTATCACGAGCACGCCCTGCGCGGCGGCACGGATGCGCAGGCGGCTGCCTATATCGAATGCCGTCTGCCGGACGGCCGGCGGGTGTTCGGCGTGGGCATCGACACCGATGTCGGCACCGCGTCGGTGCGCGCCGTGATCAGCGCCGCCAACGCTGCCGTCACGGTGGCCGAACCGGCCTGAACGGGCACCGGGCGCAAGAAGCACAGAGAGCAGAAGCGCAGAGAACAGAAGGCGGCGGACCGGGCGTCCGCCGCCTTTTTGTTTTCCCGCCGGCCGGCGGTGAAGAGGCCGGTGCGGGCCGGCCTCAGTGCCGCCCTGCGCCGTTGCGCGCCATCCACTGGGCAAGCTCCAGTTCCGCCTGCTCCAGCGCGGTGCGGTTGATGAGCTTGCGCAGGAAGGCGATGCACAGCGCCCGGGTACGCAGGTTGAAGGCGTCGTCGCCCTGCTCGCCGGCAAATTCATAGACCCCGAGCTTGTCGTAGATCTGCTGCAACCGGCTCTGAACGCTGCGCAGCGACAGATTGCGGCGGCGGGCGATGATGCGGTCCGTCAGCCCGAGGGCGACATCGAGCAGCACCTCGTATTCGGCATCGCTCATGCCCTGCGAGCGATCGGCCGCCTTCTGCTGCACGGTGCGGATCTCGCGGTCGATCACACACTGGTTCTCCACGAAGATGGAGCGCAGCGCCAGCCGCAGCCGGTCCTCCGAGGCCGATTTCAGAATGTAGCCATAGGCCGCCCCCTCCGGCACGATGCGCGACAGGCCCCGCACATAGGCCTCGTCGGCATAGTTCGACCAGAACAGGATCGCGGTTTCCGGCCGCTCGCTCCAGATCACCCGTGCCGCCTCCACGCCGGTGCGGCGCGGCATCTGCAGGTCCATCACCAGATGCAGGCAGTGATGCTCGCGCGACAGGCGCTCGCCGTCATGGCCGTGGGCGGCCTCCAGCACCATGTCGCACTCCGGCAAAGCCTGCTCGATCGCCTCTTTCAGATAGGCGCGGTGAACGGCATCGTCCTCGACCACCAGAACTTTCATGGTTTTCCTCCCGCGATGCGGCGCTGTTCTCACGCCTCGGCGGCAACCGGGGTTGCCGGCAGTTCCACCACCACGCGCGTGCCGCCGCTCGGCCCCGCCTCAAGGCGGAAATCGGCCGAAACCAGACGCGCGCGGGTGCGCATGTTGTTGATGCCGCCGATCCGCCGGCCGGCAGCCGCGCCCGGCGCCGTGCCAAGGCCGATGCCGTCGTCTTCCACGGCGATGCGGATGCGTTCGCCGACCCGCGTCAGATAGACGACGATGCCCTCCGGCCGGCCGTGACGCACGGCATTGTTGACGGCTTCCTGCACGATGCGGAACAGCGCCACCTTCAGGGGCTCGCCCAGACGATCGATGCGGCCGCCGGTGCTGTCCACCACGCGGGTGGAAATCGCCAGCCCGGAATCGCGCACGCTGCGCTCCAGAAGGTTCTCGATGCCGTCCACGAAGCCGAACAGCTGCAGCACGTTGGGCCGGGCATCGTCGATAATGCGCCGCAGCCCGCGGATCGAGGCCTGCAGATCGCCCGCCAGCGCGGAGACGGCCGCAGACGGCACGGTGCCGCGTTCCGCCAGCCGCTCGATGCGCCGGGTCAGGCGCGTCAGCTCGGCCAGCGTCTCGTCATGCAGGTCCATGCCGATGCGCTGGCGCTCCCGCTCCAGCGCCTCCGTCAGCTTCTGCGCACTTTCCCGCAGGCCTTCCTCGCGGGCGCGCGCCTCCGCCTCGATGATCGCGGAGCGGCGCACCTGTTCGCCGATGCGCAGGGCGTGGAAATAGGGCGCCAGCAGATCCGCAACATGCCGGGCGGCCTCGACATCGGCATGGGTATAAACGCCGGCCGCGTGGGTGGAGGCCGACAGCGCCCCGAAAATCGCCCCCTGCACCCGCAGCGGCACATGCAGACGCGAGCGCAGGCGCGCGTCAAAAATGGGATGATTAAAGGCCCCCTCGAACTGGAAGCGCTCATCCGTCAGCGCATCTTCGGTGACGATATAGGGAACCTCGCCCCACAGCACGGACCGGATGGGGCTGAACCGGGCGGCGACCGGGTGCTCGTGCCAGGCGCTCCAGCGGGTGTGCAGGCCGGTTTCGAAGGCCGCGACCGTATCCTGATCGACGACCAGAATGCACACGTCGAGATGATCGTGCGGCAGGATCTGGGCCACCTCGCGCGAGACGGCCTGAATCACCGGCTGGAACTCGGTCTGGCCGGCAATGGCCCGCGAAATGGCGAGCACATGGTTCAGCATGTCCTGCGGCCGGATCGGGGCGCGATCGACCATCGGTTCTCTCCCTTGCGGCCGGCCCGCGCCGGCGCGGGCTGCCGCTGTTTGCACCGGCTGTCGCCATCCCGCGGCCACCGGCGCAGGCCCGCATTCGCCGGGGCCCGTTACCGCCCATCGTCGCCCCTCCGGGGCCCGCAGACCTGCGGGAACCCGCAGGATGACGGCGCGCATCCGCATCCTTTATGCCGGCTTTGGTAAAGACGCACCGGTATATTCTCATCAAAGTTCATTCAAGTGCCCGCGGCCCCTCCGGCCGACGAGGCGCGTCGGGCGCCCGCCGGCCAGAGCACGGACCGGGCGGGCCCATCAAACGAGAGCCGGCCCCGGATGGCCGCTCCAGCGGGAGTGAAACGATGAAGACGATTACCGCCACGATTCTGGCGTCCGCCGCCCTTGTGTCGCTCATCGCCGCGGCACCGGCCGGCGCCCAGACGGCCGACAAGCGCATTGCCCTTTCCAACAACTATGCCGGCAACTCGTGGCGTCAGGCCATGCTGGAGAGCTGGCAGAAGGTGGCCGGGCAGGCGGTGAAGGACGGTGTCGTGGCCGCGGCCGATGCCTACACCACCGCCGAGAATCAGGCGACCGAGCAGGCCGCCCAGATCCAGAACCTCGTGCTGCAGGGCTATAACGCCATCGTCGTCAACGCCGCCTCGCCCACCGCCCTCAACGGCGCGGTGAAGGAAGCCTGCGACGCCGGCGTCACCGTCGTTTCCTTCGACGGCGTGGTGACCGAGCCGTGCGCCTGGCGCGTGGCGGTGGACTTCCACAAGATCGGCGAAACGCAGGTCGACTACCTCGCCGGCCGTCTGAAGGACGGCGGCAATCTTCTGGAAGTGCGCGGCCTGCCGGGCACTTCCGTCGACGAGGAGATCCATCAGGGCATCGTCGACGGCGTCAAGAAGCACCCGCAGTTCAAGATCGTGTCGTCGGTGCAGGGCGACTGGAACCAGACCGTGGCGCAGAAGGCCGTTGCCGGCGTTCTGCCCAGCCTGCCGCCGATCGTCGGCGTCGTCACCCAGGGCGGCGACGGCTTCGGCACGGCCGAGGCCTTCAAGGCGGCCGGGCGCCCGACCCCGCTCATCATCCTCGGCAACCGGCAGGACGAGCTGAAGTGGTGGCAGGAGCAGCGCGACGCCAACGGCTACGAGACCACCTCGTTCTCCATCGCGCCGGGCGTCTCCACCCTCGCCTTCTGGATCGCGCAGCAGATCCTCGACGGCAAGCAGGTGCCGAAGGACCTGCAGGTGCCGTTCCTGCGCATCGACCCGCCGCAGCTTGACGAGGCGCTGAAGACCACACCGGCCGGCGGCGTCGCCAATGTCGAATACAGCCAGGCCGACGCAGCGAAGGTGATCGCGGCCGGCGGAAAATAAGCCCCGCGTGGCCGGCCGGCAGTGGCCGGCCGCCCCTTTCCCGTGCTCTGCACCCCGAAATGACCCGGCGCGGCGCTCAGGCATCGCCGCGCCGCCCTCCGGCTCACCGTGCGGGGAGTGCCATGTCCCAGACATCACCGGGTGCGCTGCGCCCCGATCTCATCTCGCTGTCCGGCATCGCCCGGTCGTTCGGCGCCGTGCGCGCGCTGGCCGGCGTCGACCTGACGATTGCCCGCGGCGAGTGCATTGGCCTCGTCGGCCACAACGGCGCCGGCAAGTCCACGCTGATGCAGGTGCTCGCCGGCACGCTGAAGCCCGATGCCGGTGCAATGCGCATCGACGGCGGCGCGCCGGTGCAGGGCTATACGGTGGAAGACGCCCACCGCCACGGCGTGCGCTGCGTGTTTCAGGAGCTTTCGCTCTGCCCGAACCTGACGGTGGCCGAAAATGCCCGCATCCGCCATCCCGCCCTGAAGGGGCCGGGCTGGCGCCGGCGCGCGGCCGCCCTGATCGGCGCCGAACTCGACCGCATCTTTCCCGGCCACGGTATCCACCCCGGCGACATGGTGGGCGACCTCACCCTCGGCCGCCGTCAGATGGTGGAAATCGCCGCCACCTTCGCCGTCTCGGCCGGCCGGCTCGATCTCATCATCCTCGACGAGCCGACCTCCTCGCTCGATCAGGTGGTGGCCGGCCAGCTCATGGCCCATGTGCGCCGCGCCGTGGAAGGCGGCATGAGCGTCATCCTCATCTCGCACATTCTGGGCGAGATCCT
>NZ_DAISHT010000190.1:0-6292 GCF_036822375.1 Pseudoxanthobacter sp.
TCGCCGAGGCCGGAGCGGGCGAGCTTCTGCTCCTGATCCATCAGGTCGCCCTTGGTGATGAGGACGAGGCGGTAGTCGGCCGAAAGGGCGGCCAGCGTATCGGCCACGCCCGGCAGCGGCTCCACCGGGTGGTCGTGCATCTCGCGGCCGAAGTCCAGAATCTGCGCAATGTCGGCCGCCGGCAGGCGGCTGTCGGTGACGGAGAGCGCCGTCTCGATCATCGACAGCGTAAAGCCCTTGATGCCGTAGCCATAGTGGCGCAGGTTGCGCCGCTCCGTGGCGACGAGGCGCTCCATCAGGGCGCCGGGGTCGGCATAGGGCGCCAGCAGCGCGGCAAAGCGCTCCTGCGTCAGGTGAAACAGGGTTTCGTTGTGCCACAGCGTATCGTCGGCATCGAGGCCGATGGTGGCGAGCGTGGCGGAGCGGGGCGGCATTGCGGCGGTCTTCCCGGTTCGCGTCCGTTGCGGGCAGCCGGGGCTTCGCCCGGCCGGTTCTGCAACACTGGGTCACACAAATTGAAGCCGGCTTCTGTGGCGGTTCAACCTTTCCTCCCATTATGAGAGGACGGAGCAGGGCTGCCAAGCGGCCGGGTGAAGAGACGACTTTCCGCGCCGGACCGGCAAGGCGGCGCGGCACCGGGGACGACCATGACACGACGCTATTTCGGCACCGACGGCATTCGCGGCAAGGCCAATCGCTGGCCGATCACGCCGGAAGTGGCCCTCAAGGTCGGCATGGCGACCGGCCTGGCCTTCAGCCGCGGCGAGCACCGCCACCGCGCGGTCATCGGCAAGGACACGCGGCTTTCCGGCTACATGATCGAGACGGCGCTGGTGGCCGGCTTCACCGCGGCCGGCATGGATGTGTTCCAGACCGGGCCGGTGCCGACCCCGGCGGTGGCGATGCTGACGCAGTCGCTGCGGGCCGATGTGGGGGTGATGATCTCGGCCTCTCACAACCCTTACGACGATAACGGCATCAAGATCTTCGGGCCGGACGGCTTCAAGCTCTCCGACGAGCTGGAAGCGGAAATCGAGGCGATGCTCGATGCCGATCTTTCCGCACGGCTCGCCCCGCCGCACCTGCTCGGCCGCAACACCCGCATCGACAGCGCCATCGACCGCTATGTGGAGTTCGTGAAGCGCACCGCCCCGCGCGACATGCGCCTCGGCGGCCTCCGGGTGGTGCTCGACTGCGCCAACGGCGCCGCCTACAAGGTCGCCCCCACGGCGCTGTGGGAACTGGGCGCCGAGGTGGTATCGATCGGCGTGAAGCCCGATGGCTTCAACATCAACGACCATTGCGGCTCCACCGATCCGAATGCCCTGTGCGAGCGGGTGCGGGAGGTGCGGGCCGATATCGGCATTGCCCTCGACGGCGATGCCGACCGCGTCATCATCTGCGACGAGCGCGGTCACCTCGTCGACGGCGACCAGCTTCTGGCGGTGATCGCCGGCTCGCTTCTGGCCGACGGCGCGCTGAAGGGCGGCGGCGTGGTAGCAACCGTCATGTCCAATCTCGGCCTTGAGCGGCATCTCAACGATCTCGGCCTGTCGCTGGTGCGCACCCGCGTCGGCGATCGCTATGTGGTGGAGCGCATGCGGGCCGACGGCTACAACGTCGGCGGCGAGCAGTCGGGGCACATCGTGCTGGCCGACCACTCCACCACCGGCGACGGCCTGATGGCGGCGGTGCAGGTGCTGGCGGTGGTGGCGCGCACCGGCAAGCTGGTGTCGGAGGTCTGCCACCGCTTCGATCCCGTGCCGCAGATTCTGAAGAATGTGCGCATCCGCGGCGGCCATCCGCTGGAAGATGCCGGCGTGAAGGCGGTCATCGACGATGCCACCGGCCGCCTCGGCCGCTCCGGCCGCCTCGTCATCCGGCCTTCCGGCACCGAGCCGCTGATCCGCGTGATGGGCGAGGCCGACGATGCCACGCTTCTGGCGGCGGTGGTGGATGAGATCGTGGAGGCGGTGGGCCGGGCCGCCTGAGCGGGCTGTGCCCGGTATCCGCAGGGTTAAGAAACAGGGTTAATGTGGCCTTAACGGTTTGCGGGGA
This sequence comes from Pseudoxanthobacter sp., assembly GCF_036822375.1. NCBI lineage: Bacteria > Pseudomonadati > Pseudomonadota > Alphaproteobacteria > Hyphomicrobiales > Segnochrobactraceae > Pseudoxanthobacter > Pseudoxanthobacter sp. The sequence continues at coordinate 2,059 of NZ_DAISHT010000190.1, forward strand.
CATTGGAACGGCGGGCGCTCGCTGAAGGGCGCCGGCCGATCCCGTCCCCATCCGGAACCGTCTGCGCCATGCGTCTTCTGCCTTCGTCTCTGCGGTCTCTCGCTGCCGCCGCCGCCGTCGCCGCCACGTTGCTGCCCGCTGCCGCGGTGGCCGGAACGAAGGGTGCCGCGGGGGCGGGTGCGCTCGGCGAGCCGCCGGTGCTGGAGCACACCGCCGACATGCTGCCGGCGGTGCAGGACGATTTCGGCTTCTACCTGCGGGCCGATGCCGGCCTTTCCTTTCTGTCCGTCAACAGTGTCGAGGCCCGCGGGCCGGTTGCCGCGCGGTGGGGCGGCGGGCAGGGCGAGAGCGCTTCGGCTGTGACCGGCGGCCTCGGCATCGGCGCGGGGCTGCGCTGGTCGCGCTGGCTGCGCACCGATCTGACGCTGGATTATGCCTTCCCCGGCGAGGTGAAGGCCTCGCAGACCTGCCTGAGCTGCGGCGGCCGGCTCGGCGCCAGCGCGCAGATCGCATCCCTCGCCATGCTCGCCAATGCCTATGCCGACCTGCCCTCCCTCGGCCGCTTCACGCCGTGGGTCGGTGCGGGGGCGGGTATCGCGCATCTCAGCCTCAGCGGCGGCGACATCTCGCTCGCCGGCACCGGGATCGCGCAGATCGCCTCGGCGGATGCCTGGAACTTCGCCTGGCAGGGTTCGGCCGGTGTCGCCATGAAGCTCACCGATGCCGTCTCGCTCGATGCCGGATACCGCTACATGGGTCTCGGCAACCTTTCCGCCGGCGGCGCGGTGCCGGGCCGGGCGCAGGATGTCGCCCGGCAGGAAGTGCGGATCGGGCTGCGCTATCGTCTCGATCAATAATGCGTCAGAATGTCGCTATCTGACGGAAATCTTCAAGTGCCGCCTTCCCTTTGGGCAGTGTGGCTGCATTCGCGGCAGCCGGTTGCGCGGCCCCGGCGGCCGGGATGCGACGCTTGACCGCGTAGAGCGGCAGGAGTAGCAGCGTCCACGGGACACCCCTCCCCACCGAGGGGCGCCTATCTGAAAGGGTAGCCACAAGATGACCGCTGTTGCCAAGCCGGCTGCAAAGCCGGCCAATCCCCATTTTTCGTCGGGCCCCTGCGCCAAGCGTCCCGGGTGGACGCTGGAAGCGCTGGCTGACGCCGCCGTCGGCCGCTCGCACCGCGCCAAGATCGGCAAGGCCAAGCTGAAGGCCGCCATCGACCTCACCCGCGAAGTGCTGGAAGTGCCGGCGGATTACCGCATCGGCATCGTGCCCGCTTCCGACACCGGCGCCGTGGAAATGGCGCTGTGGTCGCTGCTGGGCGCCCGCCCGGTGGACATGGTGGCGTGGGAATCGTTCGGCGAAGGCTGGGTCACCGACGTGGTGAAGCAGCTGAAGCTTGCCGACGCGCGCGTCATCAAGGCGCCCTACGGCGAACTGCCGGACCTCGGCACCATCGATTTCGATCACGACGTGGTCTTCACATGGAACGGCACCACCTCGGGTGTGCGCGTTCCCAACGGCGATTTCATCCCCGCCGGCCGCAAGGGCCTGACGATCTGCGATGCCACCTCGGCCGCGTTCGCGCAGAACCTCGACTGGCCGAAGCTCGATGTCGTCACCTACTCCTGGCAGAAGGCGCTCGGCGGTGAGGCTGCTCACGGCATCCTGATCCTGTCGCCGCGCGCGGTGGAACGGCTTGAGACCTATACGCCGGCCTGGCCGCTGCCGAAGATCTTCCGCCTGCTCGCCAAGGGCAAGCTCAACGAAGGCATCTTCGTGGGCGAGACCATCAACACGCCCTCGATGCTGTGCGTGGAAGACTATCTCGACGGCCTGAACTGGGCGAAGTCGGTCGGCGGCCTCAAGGGGCTGAACGCCCGCGCCGATGCCAACTTCGCCACGATCGATGCGTGGGTGCAGGCAACGCCGTGGGTCGATTTTCTGGCCGTGAAGCCGGAGACGCGCTCCAACACCTCCGTGTGCCTGCGGATCGTCGATGCCGGCGTGGCCGCGCTCGATGCCAAGGGGCAGGAAGCCTTCGCCAAGGCCCTCGTCGCCCGGCTCGACAAGGAAGGTGTGGCCTACGACATCGGCGCCTATCGCGATGCGCCGGCGGGCCTGCGCATCTGGGTCGGCTCCACGGTGGAAAACGCCAATGTCGCGGCTCTGCTGCCGTGGCTCGACTGGGCGTTCGCCGAGGAGAAGGCGGCCCTGCTGGCCGCCGCCTGAGGCCTGACGAACCGGGCTCGCCGGGCCGGCCCCTGCGGGGCGCGGTCCGGCCGGGCGCCCGGTGCAATCACCGCATTCGTTCCCGACACCGGCGTTGCGCGGCCCGCGGAGGGTCCGCGTCACAGGTGGCGTGCTCCCGGACGGCTGCCGTCCGGTCGATGCCGCCGCCCGCGCGCCCCGATGAGGATGACCGGACATGGCTCCGAAAGTTCTGATTTCCGACCAGATCTCGCCCGCCGCCGTGAAGATTTTCACCGACCGCGGCATCGACGTGACCTATGAACCCGACCTTGGCAAGGACAAGGAACGTCTGGCGGCCGTGATCGGCGCGTTCGACGGCCTCGCCATCCGTTCGGCCACCAAGGTGACGGAAAAGATCATCGCCGCCGCCACCAACCTGAAGGTGATCGGCCGCGCCGGCATCGGCGTCGACAATGTCGACATTCCGGCCGCGACCGCCCGGGGCATCATCGTGATGAACACCCCGTTCGGCAATTCGATCACCACCGCCGAACACGCCATTGCGATGATGTTCGCCGTGGCCCGCGAAATCCCCGCGGCCGACGTCTCCACCCAGGCCGGCAAGTGGGAGAAGAACCGCTTCATGGGCGTGGAGCTGACCTCCAAGACCCTCGGCGTCATCGGCTGCGGCAATATCGGCTCCATCGTGGCCGAGCGCGCGCTCGGCCTGAAGATGAAGGTCGTTGCGTTCGATCCGTTCCTGTCGGCCGAGCGTGCGCTCGATCTCGGCGTGGAAAAGGTGGACCTCGACACCCTGCTGGCGCGCGCCGACTTCATCACCCTGCACACCCCGCTCACCGACAAGACGCGCAACATCATCGATGCCGGCGCGCTGGCGAAGGCGAAGGACGGCGTCTACATCATCAACTGCGCCCGCGGCGGCCTTGTGGATGAAGCCGCCCTGCGGGCCGCCCTCGACAGCGGCAAGGTGGCCGGTGCGGCCTTTGACGTGTTCACCGTGGAACCCGCCAGGGAGAACGTGCTGTTCGGCGCCCGCAACATGGTGTGCACCCCGCACCTCGGCGCCTCCACCACCGAGGCGCAGGAGAACGTGGCGCTGCAGGTGGCCGAGCAGATTGCCGACTATCTGCTGAGCGGTGCCGTCACCAACGCCCTCAACATGCCGTCGATCTCGGCAGAGGAAGCGCCGAAGCTGGTGCCGTTCGTGAAGCTGGCCGAGCAGCTCGGCTCGTTCGCGGGCCAGCTGACGGAGACCAGCCTCAAGGCCGTGCGCATCGAGTTCGAGGGCGCGGTTGCCGGCATGAACGTCAAGGCCCTCACCTCGGCCGCGCTCGCCGGCCTGTTCCGCCCCCTGCTGCAGGAGGTGAACATGGTTTCCGCGCCGGTCATCGCCCGCGAGCGGGGCATCAAGGTGGAAGAAGTGCGCCGCGATGCGCAGGGCACCCACGAAAGCATCGTGAAGCTGACCATCGTTACCGACCGTCAGGAGCGTTCGGTGGCCGGCACGGTGTTCTCGGACGGCCGGCCGCGCATCATCGAGATCAAGGGCATCAAGATGGATGCCGAGCTTGGCCCGCACATGCTCTACATCACCAACGAGGATAAGCCGGGCTTCATCGGCGCGCTCGGCACCACCCTCGGCTCGGCCGGCGTCAACATCGCCACCTTCAGCCTCGGCCGCCTTTCGCAGGGGCAGGATGCCATCTGCCTTGTCGAGGTGGACGGCAAGATTCCCGACGAGGTGCTGGCCCGCATCGCCAGCCTGCCGCTGGTGCGGCAGGCCAAAGAGCTGGCGTTCTGAGGCGGCAGACACCCGTCTGCACAGCTATTGCGGCGGCGGGGCCTCCCCGCCGCCGTTTTTTGTTTGTCGGCATCCACCGCTGCGCAGCCGGCGGCTCTGGCGAAGCCGGGGGCGGCGCGCTATATCTGCTGCGGGCGATACTGCGCGGTCCGACGGAACTTCACATTCCCCGGGGCCTTATCGATCCTTAAGGGAGCTGTTCCTGACCGGGCCCGTGGG
>NZ_DAISHT010000191.1:0-1570 GCF_036822375.1 Pseudoxanthobacter sp.
CCGGCATGCGGGTGCCGTCGGCGTTCCATGCCATCAGGTCGTTGGGCTGGTCGCGCCGGCCAAGCAGATAGTTGCGGATCAGCCGCGACCAGATCAGATCGTTGGAGCGCAGCAGCTGGAAGGCGCCCGACATCTGGTGGCTGTCGAGATAGCCCTGCGCGCGCATCACATCGTCCAGCACCGCAAGCTGGGCTTCGGTGATGAAGAGCTGCAGCTCGCCCGCGTCGCTGAAATCGGTCTGGGCACAGAACAGCGTCATGCTGGCCAGACGGTCGTCGCCGTCGCGGGCCATGGCCGCGGCGGCAATCGTCAGCAGCGTGCCGCCGAGGCAGTAGCCGCACGCCTGCACCTTCTCGCCCGGACACACATCGCCCACCACATCGAGCGCGGCCATCACGCCCTGCGTGCGGTAGTCGTCGAGGCTCAGATTGTGCTGTTCAGCGCCGGGGTTGCGCCAGGAGATGATGAAGACGGTGTGCCCCTGCCCGACCAGATAGCGCACCAGCGAGTTCTGCGCGGAGAGATCGAGAATGTAATATTTCATGATCCACGCCGGCACGATCAGCACCGGCTCACGCGCCACGGTGGCCGTGGTCGGCGCGTACTGGATCAGTTCCATCAGTTCGTTGCGGTAGATGACCTTGCCGGGCGTGGCCGCCAGATCGACGCCGACTTCGAACACATCCTGTCCGGCCGGCCCGCCGGTCATCGTCTCGGTGAGGTCGGTGAAGAAATTACGCGCCCCGGCGAGAAGGTTGCCGCCGCCGCTGCTGGCGGTGGCCCAGATCACTTCCGGGTTGAGCCAGGGCACGTTGCTGGGCGAGGTCATGTCAACGAGCTGGCGCACCGCGAACGACACGATGCGCTGGTTGGAGCGGCTCACGCCGGGCAGTCCGCCGGCGGCCTCGCTCCACCACTGCTCCGCCAGCAGGAAGCTTTGCGCATAATAGCTGAACGGCGGCTTCAGCCACGCCGGATCGCGGAAGCGCGGATCGGTGCGCGCCGGCTCGATGGCGGTCTCTCCGGCCAGCACCGGCAGCATGCGGCCCCACTGCCGCCACGCCGCGCGCAGCAGTTCCGCCCGGCGGAACGGCGCATTGGCAAGGTGCAGCAGCCAGTCCTGAAAGGCCATCTCCATGCCCAGCAGCGAGACGCCGCCGGTGAGCCGCGCCTCGATGGCATGCAGCAGCCCGTCGAGTTCTCCGGCAGAAGGCGCGCGGCCCGGCCCGGCGCCGGCAGTCTCCGCCGCGGCGGCCGGCGATGCGGCGGCCGGGGCGACGATGCCCGGCGTGACAGTGCCCAGGGCGACGATGCCCGGGACGGCAGCGGCCGGCGTCGCGGCCGTTTCCGGCCGGGCGGCCGGCGGTGCAGCGACCCCGGCCCCTGCGGCGGGCACCGCTGCCTTCGCGGTTACGGCCGGTGTGGCCTCCAGCCGGGCTGACGCCGGACGCGCCGCGGCACGGGGCCTCCGCGCCGGCTTGCTGCTGGTGCTCTGGTCCATCGCTGTCATCCCTTTCCGCCGGTCGGGCGCGACACCCCCGCGCCCGCGGCCCGGGCGCACACCCGCCGC
>NZ_DAISHT010000191.1:1670-4696 GCF_036822375.1 Pseudoxanthobacter sp.
GCCCCGGCCGGCGCCAGCGGCCCGGCCTGCGCACCCGTCCGTCTTTGCCGCCGACTATTGGCCGGGATTCCGGCGGCAGCATTGTGACGGCGCAAATACGACCGACTTCTTGTCCCGGCCGTTGCCGGCCGTCACGCACCGCAAAAACAGCAAAGGCGACCAGTGGGAGACCGGTCGCCTTTTTGCATTGCACAATCGCACTGCGCGCCCTGCCGGTCTGGCCGGCGCCCCGGGCGCGGGGTGTGGCTTCCCTCAGAAGCCAAACGGACGATGGCGCGCGAAGCGGCCCCGGGCGATCTCGATCTGGCGCTTCTCCAGATCGTACACATCCCCGGCTTCATTCAGATATTCGGTTTCCGGGTCATAGTTGCGCAGGCGCTGGAAGGCGCGCATGAAGCGGCCGGCAAAGGGTAAGAACATAAGATGCTCCCTTGAACTCTGGTCAATCGGAGCCCGTTTTCGACGTTTCCGGCGCTGAAGATAGGCGCACCCTGAAAATCGCACAAATGCTGCAGTGCAAAGCAGCCATGCAGTGCCGACAAAGGCCGCACCGCCGCCGGGGGCGGCCGGCGCCGGACGCCCGCCGGCATCGTGCCGCGGGAAAAAGGCGCCCGCAAAGGCTTTACGAACCGGCACCGGCGGCCAACAATCCGCGTGACCGGCGCGTGACCGGACAGATCCGCGTGACCAGGCACGGGCGCGGGGTTCACGCCTGCCGGTCCATCCATGCTGGGAGATCAGACAGAATGAATCGCAAGGCAATCGCGGCGGCCGCTGCCGTGGCCCTGCTGGCGGCCGGGTGCCAGTCATCCCAAAAGCCGGAAACGCAGGAGCAGAAGTCGGAGATGGGCTGCTTTGCCGGCACGCTGACCGGCACGGTCGCCGGCGGCCTGATCGGCAGCGCCTTCGGCGGCGGCTGGGGCCGCGCAGCGGCCGCCGGCGTCGGCACCATCGCCGGTGGCGTCATCGGCCACAAGCTCAGCTGCTGAACAGGAAGACGCTGACATGACCCGTTTTCTCTCGCCCCGGCTGCTGACCGCCGCCACCGTGGCCCTGTCGCTGGGCGCCGCCGCGCCCGCCCTCGCCCAGAGCAAGCCCGCAACGCCGGGCGATGCCGCGGCGGCCGCCGGACAGATCGAGCCCGGCGCCATCTACAGCGGGCAGGTTGCCGTGATCGACACCAACGGCGACGGCACGGTGACGAAGGAGGAGTTCATCACCTTCATGGCCGCCGCCTTCGACAAGATCGACACCAACAAGGATGGCTACATCAGCCGCAAGGAAGCCAAGGGCCTGATCCCCACCGAGATCTTCGTCGTGGTCGACACCAACAAGGACGGCCGGATCTCGCGCAAGGAATATATGCTGCAGGCCGAGAAGGACTTTGCCGCCGCCGACAAGAACGGCGACGGCGTGCTGAAATGAGCCGCCGCCGCCCGGCGTGAGCGCCCGGCGAACACCCCGCGGCCCGCCGGCGCCTCAGGCCCGGCGGGCCGCCTGCCGTGCGGCCGGCCCTGTCAGGACCGGGCGCGGCCTTCGTCCAGAACATGGAAACGGGCGAGAAAGCGGGCCTCCGCCTCGGCCACCGGCCAGGGCGTCACCAGCGCCAGCAGGGCCGGCTCGCTGCAATCGACGCCCTGCGGCCGGCCAAACAGGTCGGCAGCCTCGGCCTCGGCAAAGCCGGCCAGCCATATCGCCTCCAGATAGGCGGAGATGATGTCGGCCTGCTTGATCAGCCGCCGCTGGGTCGCGGCCGGCTCCGCCGGCAGGCCGAAGCGGCGGTGAACGGCCACCTGCAGCCGGTGTTCCACCTGCCGGTAGGCCTGCCCCAGCACGGCCTTGAACGGCGAGATCATGTCGCCGATCACATATTCGGGCGCATCGTGCAGCAGCGCCAGCATCAGCACCGTGCCGGAGGCCTGCGGGCGCAGCCGCTGCACCAGCGCTTCCACCAGAAGCCCGTGCTGGGCGACCGAAAAGGCGTGTTCGCCATGGGTCTGCCCGTTCCAGCGGGCCACGCGGGCAAGGCCGTGGGCGATGTCGGCAATCTCGATATCGAGCGGCGACGGGTCGACAAGATCGAGCCGCCGGCCGGACAGCATCCGCTGCCACACGCGGGCGGGCCGCTCGGGATGCAGCGACACCGGCTCAGTCCGCACTCTGGGCCGCCGGCCAGCCGAAGCGGGCAAAGGACGGCAGCGCGAGGCGCAGGGCGATGCCGCCGGCCGTCAGCGGCACGCCCGCCGCCATGGCCTCGCCGGCCCGGTCTGTGCGCACCATGGCAAGGCCATGGCGGCCCGCCACCGAGCCGAGGGTGCCGATGGCCCGGTCGCCGGCGACGATTTCGGTTCCGGCGGCCGGCAGCGCGCCCTCCCCTTCCGCCAGCACGGTACGCCGGCGGGCGGTGCCGCGGTGCTCCATGCGCGCAACCACCTCCTGCCCCACATAACAGCCCTTGTCGAAGGCCACGCCCGCGAGGCAGTCCATGTCCACATCGTGCGGGAAGACGGTGCCGAAGGCGAAGTCGTGCCCGCCCTCCGGCACGCCGAGGCCGACGCGGTGAGCATGATAGGCCGCCTCGCCGGCCGCCGCGAAGCCGGCGGCCTCAAGGGCGGCCGTGAACGCGCCGCCGGCCGCCGGCACCATGGCCCGCCCGCCCAGCGCGGCAAGCCGCGGATCGGCATAAAGGCCGGGCAGCGGCGGCAGCGCGGCGCCCCACACCGCCACGGCACGGACCTCCGGCAGCGCGGCGAGCGTGACCCGGGCGCGCAGCCGGTAGAGCGTCAGCCGCTTCAGCAGCGCGGCCGCCTCGCCCGCCGCGCAATCCAGCACGAAACCGTCGGCGGCCGGCAGCACGAGAAAATCGAACAGGATCTTGCCCTGCGGCGTCAGCAGCGCGGCAAAGGCCGCCGCCTGCCCTGCGATAGCCGGCGTCAGGTCGGCAGTCACCAGCGCCTGCAGAAAATGAGCGGCTTCCGGCCCGCCGACGGCAAGGGCGGCGCGGTCGCTGAGAATGCAGAATGAGG
>NZ_DAISHT010000191.1:4796-6258 GCF_036822375.1 Pseudoxanthobacter sp.
GGCCCGACAGGCTGTGAGACTGCGTCGCACCCGCGCACACGGCTGCCGGCGTGCGGGGGGCCGGTGATGTTGTCGTGAAGCATGCTATAAGAACCGCCACCGGCCGCAGCCCCCCCTGTGGCCGGCCACACCCCGCCAGCGGCCCCCTGTGCCGCTCTCGCTATCCGTGGAGAGAAGAATGGCCCCCGAACTGGCCCCGCGCTACGACCTTGTCCTCAAGGGCGGCTCTGTCGCCACGCCGGCGGGCCTTGCCGAGGCAGATATCGGCGTTCGCAGCGGCCGCATCGTCGCCATCGGCCCGATCAACGGCCCGGCCGGCGAAATTCTGGATGTGCGCGGTCTGACGGTGCTGCCGGGTGTGATCGACAGTCAGGTGCACTTCCGCGAACCCGGACTGGAGCACAAGGAGGATCTCGCCTCCGGTTCCCGCGCTGCCGTGATGGGCGGCGTGACGGCGGTGTTCGAAATGCCCAACACCAAGCCGCTCACCACCACGGCGGAAGCGGTCGCCGACAAGATCCGCCGTGCCAGCGGACGGATGTACTGCGACTTTGCCTTCTGGGTCGGCGCAACCGCCCAGAATATCGAGCAGATTCCCGAACTTGAGCGCCTTCCCGGAACCGCCGGCATCAAGATCTTCATGGGCTCTTCGACCGGCGACCTGCTGGTGGCCGATGACGAGACGCTGACCAGGGTGCTGTCAAAGACCCGCCGCCGCGTCGCCGTCCATGCCGAGGACGAAAGCCGGCTGGAAGCCCGCAAGCCGCTGCGCGAGCCCGGCAACCCGCTGTCGCACCCGGTCTGGCGCGATGCGGAAGCCGCGCTGCTGGCAACCCGCCGTCTCGTGACCATCGCCCGGGCCACCGGTGCGCGCGTGCACGTGCTGCACGTCTCCACCGCCGAGGAGATGGCGTTCCTCATCGACCATAAGGACGTCGCCTCCATCGAGGTCACGCCCCATCACCTGACGCTCGCCACCGACGAACACGGCCGCCGCCTCGGCACGCGGATGCAGATGAACCCGCCGGTGCGCGATTCGTCGGTGCGGGCCGCCCTGTGGCGCGCCCTCGACGGCGGCCTCGTGGACGTGCTGGGCTCCGACCACGCCCCCCACACGCTGGAGGAGAAGGCGAAGGCCTATCCGGATTCGCCCTCGGGCATGACCGGCGTGCAGACGCTGGTGCCGATCATGCTGGACCACCTCGCTCGCGGCCGGCTGACGCTGGCGCGCTTCATCGACCTCACCAGCGCCGGCCCGGCGCGGCTGTTCGGCATCACCACCAAGGGGCGCATCGCGCTCGGCTACGACGCCGACTTCACCGTGGTCGACCTGAAGCGGCAGCACATCATCAACAACGACTGGATTGCCTCCAAGGCGGCGTGGACGCCCTATCACGGCCAGATCGTCACCGGCTGGCCGGTCGGCACCATCATCCGCGGCCGCCGCGCCATGTGGGAAGGC
>NZ_DAISHT010000192.1:0-6188 GCF_036822375.1 Pseudoxanthobacter sp.
CCGCCATCGCCGCGGCCGCCTTCGTTACGGCCGGCCTCGAAACGCGGCTCGGCACGCGGCGCGGCCTCGTAATCGTCCTCGGCCTGCATATCCTCCTCAGTCCGGATGAAGACCGGGTTCGGAGAATTGGCGTTGGCCGCCGCGATGATGCGGTAATAGTGCTCGGCGTGCTGCAGATAGTTCTCGCCCATCACCGTGTCGCCGATCGCCTGCGCATCGCGGGCAAGCTGGACATATTTCTCGGCGATATGAAGGGCGGTACCGCGAATTTTCACATCGGGACCGTTGGACTCATAAGTCCGGGTCAGCGGATTAGGACCTTTGCGGTTGTTATTGTTATTGCCGCCGCCGTTCCTGCCGCGCAGGCGCTTGTTGGGATTTCCCTGTCTCATCCGATCGCTTCTCTTCAGGATGGGCCACCGCGCCCTGCGGCTCTGCCCGTTCAGGCGGCTCGTCCCGGCCCCCTCGGAGGCCGGTTCGCGCGTCACCGGCGCTGCCGCGGCAGGCCCCGGGTCCGCTCCGCCCGTTCGGCTGCACGCGCAGCCGATCGATGGTCACACAAGCCACCGCCGCCATTGCTGGCCGGCGATGCCGGACCGCCCCTGCCCCGCCTTCCGCACAGGAAGCCGCGACGGACGATCCGCATCCGACCGACAGGCCCGGTCCCGTGACCGGCCCCGCCGGGAAAAACCGCTTACCGGCAGCCCGGCCGGTAAACCCGCAACGGCAAACGCCCGGACCCTGCACCCCGACCGTCCTGCCCGGGCTGCACCATCCTGCCCCGGCCGTGCCAGCCCGCGAGAGCCTGCATCCGCGAGAGCCGCACCCGGAGGAAAACACGGCACAGCGGATGATACGGTCCGGCGCACCGGCGCCATGGCTGCATTCCGGCCCGGCCGCGCCCGCGGAAGGTCGCACCCGCTCCGGCGCGGCTGTCGTGCCCGCCCCGGCCGGTCGCAGAAACCCGCAGAGCGGGCACCCGCAGCGCGCTTCGCCCGCAATGCGGGCCGGCCGTGAGGCAAACCATGATGCGAAACGCGCCGGCCGCGCCGCTGCGCAGCGGAATCCGCTCCCGGCCACCGGAGTGCAACCGAGCACCTCCGGTCTGCGCCGGGCTGCGTTTCCGTCAGCCGGGCCTCTTCGCCCTGATCAGTCTGTTCGAATTCATGCACACGGCTGCCAGCCCCGCGCCAGCATCCTCGACCCTTGTTTCCGTGAGCAAACAATGCGGGTCCGCTGATCCCGCCTCGTCCGATGCCGCGTCTGGCTGAAAGCGCCCCCCGACGGGCTACAACCATCACTGCGTTGCGTCGGCATTGCGGACGTTAGCCGCTTCGCCCGCGTTTTCCAAGGGCTTTTCGCCGTCCCGGCCCGGTTCGCGGCGAGATGGCCGCCTGCGTGACGGCCCCCGTCACAGCCTCATGGCCGCCGCGCCGTCACCACCCGCACGCGGCCGGAAAGATCGGGGCGCGTGGCGGGGCCGGCAAAGCCCGCCGCCGCGGCCAGCGCGCCGACATCGCCTTCCTGACCGAGGCCGATTTCGACGATCAGCCACCCGCCCGGCTTCAGCGCCGCGAACGCCGCCGGCAGCAGGGCGCGGTAGCAGTCCAGCCCGTCCGCGCCGCCGGCCAGCGCCCGCAGCGGATCGTGCAGCCGCACCTCCGGCGCGAGGCCGGCAATCCCGGCGGCCGGAATATAGGGCGGGTTGGAGACCACCAGATCGAGCCCGGAGAACGGCGGGCTGGCGAAATCGCCTTGCAGAAACAAGGCTCTGCCGGCAACGCCGGCGGCTTCGGCATTGGCCCGCGCACCGGCCGGCACGCCGGCCGCCAGATCGAGGCCGAAACCGCACGCCGCCGGCCGCTCACTGAGCACCGCCACCAGAATGGCGCCGGACCCGGTGCCGAGGTCGGCCATCACGAACGGCCGGTCGCGGTGGGGAAAAGCCTCCAGCGCCGCCTCGACCACGGTTTCGGTATCGGGACGCGGCTCCAGCATGTCGGGGGTCAGGCGGAATTCGTGCCCCCAGAACGCCCGCCGGCCGCGAATGCGCCCCACCGGCTCGCCGGCAAGGCGGCGGGCGGCAAAGCCTTCCGCAACCGCCGCCTGCTGCGGGCTGACGGCCTGCGTGCCGTCGATGATCAGCCGCTGCGGCGCAATGCCCAGCGCCTCGGCCACCAGAAGCCGCGCATCGAGATCGGCGGTTTCAAGGCCCGCCGCCCGAAAGCGGGTGCGAATCACATGCAGCAGGGCGCCGGCGCTGCCGGCCGCGGGCGCGCTCATGCGTCCTCGGCCAGCAGGGCCGCCTGATGCTCGGCCGTCAGCGCATCGACCACCTCATCCAGCGCCTCGCCGGAGAGGATCTCCGGCAGCTTGTAGAGGGTCAGGTTGATGCGGTGGTCGGTCACCCGGCCTTGCGGAAAATTATAGGTGCGGATGCGCTCCGAGCGGTCGCCCGAGCCGACCTGACCGCGCCGCGCCGCCGAGCGGGCGGCATCGGCACGGGCTCTCACGGCCTCGTAGAGCCGGGCCCGCAGCAGCGCCATGGCGCGGGCGCGGTTCTTGTGCTGGGAGCGCTCGTCCTGCACCGCCACCACGGTTCCGGTTGGCAGATGGGTGATGCGCACCGCCGAATCGGTTGTGTTCACATGCTGCCCGCCGGCGCCCGACGAGCGGTAGAGGTCGATCCGCAGGTCGGCCGGGTCCAGCGCGACATCCACCTCCTCGGCCTCCGGCAGCACGGCCACGGTGGCCGCGGAGGTGTGGATGCGCCCGCCCGATTCCGTCGCGGGCACGCGCTGCACCCGGTGCACGCCCGATTCGAACTTGAGGCGTGCGAACACGCCCGCCCCGTTGACCTCGGCGATGATCTCCTTGAAGCCGCCGGCCTCGCCGGGGCTCGCCGACATGACATCGACCCGCCAGCCGCGGGCCTCCGCATAGCGCTGGTACATGCGGAAGAGATCCCCGGCAAACAGCGCCGCCTCGTCGCCGCCGGTTCCGGCGCGCACTTCCAGAATGGCGCTGCGGGCGTCGGCCTCGTCCTTCGGGATCAGCGCCAGCCGGATTTCATGGGCCAGCCGGGCAACGCCGGCCTCAAGCTGCGGCCGCTCGGCTTCCGCCAGCGCGGCCATTTCCGGGTCTGCGGCAAGGGCATCCAGATCGGCCAGTTCCCGCTCTGCCCGGCGCAGCGCGGTGATGGCGCCGACCACCGGCGTCAGTTCGGCATGCTCGCGCGAAAGCTTCACCAGCGTGTCCGCATCGGGCCCGCTGGCAAGCTGGTCCTCGATCACCGCAAGGCGACCGACCAGTGCATCGAGTTTCTCGGCAGCGATCATCCGACGGGGATCTCGTTTTCCTCGGCATAGGCGCGGACCACGGCCCGCAGGTCGCCGTTCCAGCAGCCCGGCTCCAGCCGCGGCAGCAGGCGGGCGCGCAGCCGGCCCACATCGAGGCTGAGCAGCATGTCCTTCACCGGGCCGATCGACGCCGGCGGCATGGAAATGGTGCGGAACCCCAGCGCGATCAGCACCATGGCCGACAGCGGGTTGCCGGCCATCTCGCCGCACAGCGACACCGGCACATGCAGCGCGTCGGCCTTTTCCACGATCAGGCGCAGCACGCGCAGGAACGGCACCGAGATCGGATCGTAGCGGCCCGACACCCGGGTGTTGCCGCGGTCGGCCGCCGTCATGAACTGGAACAGGTCGTTGGAGCCGACGGAGATGAAATCCACCTCCTCCAGCAGTTCATCCAGCTCGAACAGCAGCGACGGCACCTCGATCATCACGCCATAGCGGATGGTCTCGGCCAGCGGATGGCCGTGACGGCGCAGGTGGCGCAGTTCGCGATCCACCATGGCGCGGGCGGTGCGGTATTCCTTCACGGTCGTGACCATGGGGAACATCAGCCGCAGTTCCCGCCCGGCCGCGGCCATCAGCAGAGCGCGGATCTGGGTGCGCATCAGCGCCGGCCGGTCGAGCCCGAGACGGATCGCCCGCCAGCCCAGCGCCGGGTTCTCTTCTTCCTCGGAGCGCAGATAAGGCAGCAGCTTGTCGCCGCCGATGTCGAGCGAGCGGAAATTGATCGGCCGGTCGCCCGCCGCCTCGAACACCTGGCGATAGATCGCCAGCTGCTCGGAGACCCGCGGCAGGCGCTGCGAGACCATGAACAGCAGTTCGGTGCGGAACAGGCCGATGGCGGCCGCCCCCGATTCCTCAACATGCGGCATGTCGACCAGCAGGCCGGCATTGAGATGCAGGTTGATGGCGTGACCGTCCTTGGTCACCGCCGGCCGGTTGCGCAGGCGGCGATAGCTGGCCTGCCGGCGGGCACGGAAGCGCACGCGCTCGGAAAACGCGCTTTCCACGTCCTGCGGCGGGCGCAGGTGCACCGCGCCGGTCTCGGCGTCGACGATGATCGGATCGCCGGCCTCGGCCAGCGAAACCACCGTCGCCACCTGCCCGACGGTCGGGATACCCAGCGCCTTGGCAACGATGGAGATGTGGCTGGTCGGCCCGCCCTCTTCCAGCACGAGGCCGCGCAGCCGGTCGCGGTCATAATCGAGCAGTTCGGCCGCGCCCATGTTGCGGGCCACCAGAACCGCATCCCGCGGCATGGCGGCGTTGTGCTCGGCCGTGCGGCCCATCAGCTCGCGCAGCAGGCGGTTGGCCAGATCGTCGAGATCGTGCAGGCGCTCGCGCAGGTAGGGGTCGGTGGAGCGCAGCATCTGGGCGCGGGTATCCGACTGCACCTTCTCCGCCGCGGCCTCCGCGGTCAGGCCGTTGCGGATCGCCTCTTCCATCTTGCGCGCCCAGCCGCGGTCGCGCGCGAACATGGCATAGGCTTCCAGCACCTCGCGCGGCTCGCCGTCGCGCGCCACGTCGCGGCGCTCCAGCATCGCATCCAGCGACAGCCGCAGCTTACCAAGGGCACGGTCGAGGCGGGCCAGCTCGTGCTCCACGTCCTCGGCGATGAGATTGGTGACGACGACGCGCGGCTCGTGCAGCACCACATGGCCGAGGCCGACGCCCTCCGCCAGAATGAGGCCGTCGAGATGCATCGAGCGGCGCAGGTCCAGTGCCGGGCCCTGCTTGGCGACGAGTTCGAACTCGCCCACCGCCACCATTTCGGCGATGACCATCGACGTGGTCTGAAGCGCCTCGATTTCCTCATCGGAATAGGTGCGGTGGGCGGTGTTCTGCACCACCAGCACGCCAAGGATGCGGCCGGCCCGCAGGATGGGCACGCCGAGGAACGAGCGATAGATCTCCTCCCCCGTCTCCGGCTTGTAGGCGAAGGCGGGGTGGGCGTGGGCATCGGAAATGTTGAGCGGCTGGGCGGTGGCGGCGATGAGGCCGACGAGGCCTTCGCCCACCTTCAGCGCGGTCTGGTGCACCGCCGTGCGGTTCAGGCCTTCGGTGGCGAACAGCTCCAGCACGCCGTCGGCCCGCAGCAGATAGACCGAGCAGACCTCGGCCACCATGTTGGCCGCGATCAGCACGACAATCTTGTCGAGCCGTTCCTGCGCGCCGATGGGCTCGGCCATCACCTCGCGCAGGCGGCGCAACAACAGTCTTGGACCGGCGGGAGGAGACCGCATCGCGCCCGTCGTCCTCTGACTTGACCGGCAAAGCCGGCACAGGGTGCAACAGGCCGAGGCGGCAGCCCCGCACCTGCGCCGGCTGCTGCCTCGGATCACAACACTGGTCTGCCCGAACCCCGGCCGGCGGCCGGCGGCAGCGGACAGAAGAACGCCCGGGGGCGTCCGGTCAGATGGCCGGCCGGCGCGCGGGCGCCGGCTCAGGCCACATCAAGACCGTATAGCGAGTGCAGCGTGCGCACGGCAAGTTCGGTGTAGGCGGCATCGATCAGCACCGAAATCTTGATCTCCGACGTGGAGATGGCGCGGATGTTGATACCCTTTTCCGACAGGCCGCGGAAAGCGGCCGCCGCCACGCCCGCATGGGTGCGCATGCCGACGCCGATCACCGACACCTTCACCACGTCGGTCGAGCCCTGAATCTCGAAGGCGCCGATCTTGTCGCGCAGGCCGGCGAGCACTGTGCGGGCCCGCTCGTAATCGGTCGCCGGCACGGTGAAGGTGATATCCGTGGTCGAGCCGTCGCCGGTGACGTTCTGCACGATCATGTCGACGTTGATGTTGGCATCCGCCAGCGCGCCGAACA
>NZ_DAISHT010000193.1:0-6186 GCF_036822375.1 Pseudoxanthobacter sp.
GATAGGTCAGGCGCACGGTCTGCGCCTTGATCGTGATGCCGCGCTCGCGCTCGATGTCCATCGAGTCGAGCACCTGTTCCTTCATCTCGCGTTCCGACAGCGCACCGGTGCGCTGGATCAGCCGATCGGCAAGCGTGGACTTGCCATGATCGATATGCGCGATGATCGAGAAATTACGAATGAGCGGGCGCGGTTCTGTCGTCATGGCGCGGAGATAGCATTGCCCCGGTTTGGCGCCAAGCGGGGAAAAGGACCCAAAGCCCCGGTTTCAGCCGTTTTTGCCGGCCGGTGACCGCGCCGCACCACGGCCGGCATGCGCCGGGCCCAGCGCCTCACTCATCCTTCAGGCCGGTGGTCAGCAGCGGGTCGGCCCGCTCCAGAATACCCAGCGTCCTTGCCCGCGCGGTCAGGCGGCGTGCAAGCTCCAGCTTGAGCGGCGCGTCCGCCACCCCGCCGCGGGCCGCCACAAGCGCGCTGTCGCGGCTCACCTGCGGTCCGTCCGCCGGGCTCAGCGCCACCAGACGGCCGGCGGCCAGATCGTCCTCGATCCATGTCCGCGGCATGTAGCCGACCGCCAGCCCCGCGCGGATCAGCGCCAGCCCCGGCCCGCCGGGCATGCGCGAGACCGCCCGTGCCCGTAGCCCGATCTGCATGACGGTATCGGGAAACACCTGCCACCACCCGAGCAGCAGATAATGCGGCACCACTGCGAACACATCGTCCAGCCCGGCATCGGCCGGCAACCGCTCCGCCACCCCGGCCGAGGCCGTCAGCACCACCTTTTCGCGAAAGATCGCCAGCGGAAACAGTTCGTCCAGCAACGGGTCGAGATTGGGCCAGCCCATGATGGCCAGATCGACGCCCCGGTCATGCACCCGTTCGGCGACGCTGCCATGGTTACCCTCGCGCAGCACCACTTCCACGAGCGGATATTCGGCCAGAAACGAGACCATGACGGGCGAAACCAGCGGTGAAACCAGAGAACGCAGCGTGCCGATGGCGATACGGCCGCGCTCAGCCGCCCGAATCGCGTCGACGCCTTCCAGCATCGTCGTCAGCACGCGGCGGGCATAGGGCAGGAAGGTGGCGCCGCGCTCGGTCAGGCGCACCTTGCGGCCACGCTCGAACAGCGGGCCGCCGAGCCCTTCCTCCAGAGCACGGATACGCATGGAGACGGTCGCCTGCGTAACCGAGAGCCGGGCCGCCGCCTTGGTGAACGAGCCGTCGCGCACGATCCGGTCGAAAGTGCGCAGATGATCGATATCCATTGAAATTGCTGATGTGTGAGTTTGGACAATTCAATCCTTGGCATGATAACATCAGGCCAATCAATTCATAACCAGCAGGCGTTCCATGAATATCATCGTCCGACCGGCCGTCTATGCCGATCTTCCGGCGATTCTGGCCATCTATAACGATGCAGTCGTCAACACGACCGCCATCTGGAACGAGACGCCCTCCGACCTCGCCGGCCGCACCGCATGGTTCGAGGAGAGAATCGCCGCCGGCTTCCCGGTTCTGGTCGCCGACGAGGATGGCATGGCGCTGGGCTATGCCACCTACGGGCCGTTCCGGCCTCATGAAGGTTATCGCCACACTGCGGAACTCTCCATCTACGTGCGCGCCGACCTGCGCGGACGCGGTGTCGGCAAGCTGCTGATGGCCCGTCTGGTGGAAGAAGCGACCGCGCGTGGCGTACACGTGCTGGTCGGCGGTATCGAGGCCGAGAACGAAAGCTCCATCCGCCTGCATGCCGCTTTCGGTTTCCAGAACTGCGGTGTGCTGCCTCAGGTCGGCGCCAAGTTCGGGCGGTGGCTGGACCTCCTGTTCATGGCACGGGTGCTGAACGATGCCCCGCCGGCCGACCCGAAAGCGTGATGCCATCATCGCGATTGCCAGTCAGTCGCGATGATGTTAACTGCTGAGAATGGGGTGACGTGGCGACAGCCACGGGCACCCCATTCATGTGCTTCCACGGCGGCCATGCCGCTGTGTGCGTAAGCGTTAACGTCAGTCAACGCGCCCCAAACTGAACCCGGAGGCCGGGTTTCGGGCGGTGGTGTGTTGCGCGTCGATGCCCGCTCACCCCTCGGCCCGGCCCTCCCCGATAACGGAGCCGAAATGGCCGTTTCTTCCCATTCTTCCGAAGCCGGGCCCCAGGCCCACGCCATGACGCGCGCCCGCTTTCCGCTGCGCTTCCGCCTGATCACGGTCCGCCGGGTCACCCGGCTTTCGCCGCACATGATCAGCGTCACCTTCGGTGGCGACCTCGAAGGCTTCCGCAGCGACGGCTTCGACGATCATGTAAAGCTGCTCTTACCGGCGCCCGGCGAGACGCAGCCCGTGTTGCCGGAGATCGGACCGGATGGCACGCCCGTGCTCGGCAACCGCGATCTCATCGCCCGCGATTACACCCCCCGCCGGTTCGACGTTGCCAGCGGCGAACTCGACGTCGAATTTGCCGTCCACGAGGCCGGCCCGGCCACGGCATGGGCGCTCAAGGCTGCTCCCGGCCAGACCATCGGCCTCGGCGGCCCCCGCGGATCCATGGTGATCGCCAGCGATTTCGACTGGTATCTGCTGGCCGGCGACGATGCCGCGCTGCCGGCCATCGCACGGCGGCTGGAGAGCCTGCCGGCGGGCGCCCGGGCCTTCGTCTTTGCCGAGGTCGAAGGCCGTGCGGACGAACTGCCCCTCGCCGCCCCGGCCGGCGCCGAGATCCGGTGGCTGCACCGAGGCGATGTCGAACCGGGCCTTTCCGGCGTGCTGGAGGAAGCCCTGTCTTCGTTCACGCCGCCGGCCGGCGACGGCCATGTTTGGATCGCGGCCGAGGCCGCCGTTGCCCGCCGCCTGCGGACGCAGTTTCTGGCGCGCCACGACCATCCGAAGGCATGGCTGAAGGCCGCCGCCTACTGGCATCGCGGCATTGCCGACTCCCACGAGCGCATTGACGACTGACGTATCCGGGACCTGACGCCGCCCGTGCGGATAAGACAAGCGAGCACGAAAAAGGCCGCCGGGTTGCCCCGGCGGCCCAAAGGATCGCAAGCAGGCCGAAGGCCGGTCAGCGCGAGTAGAACTCGACGACCAGATTCGGCTCCATCTGCACCGGATACGGCACATCGGCCAGCGCGGGAACGCGAACGTACTTCGCGATCATCTTGCCATGGTCGACGTCGAGATAATCCGGCACGTCACGCTCGCCCGACTGAGAGGCTTCCAGCACCAGCGCGAGCTGGCGGGAGGCTTCCTTCACCTCGACCACGTCGCCCGGGCGAACGCGGAAAGAGGGGATGTTGACGCGGCGGCCGTTGACCTTGATGTGGCCGTGGCTGACGAACTGACGCGCCGCGAACGGGGTCGGAACGAACTTCGCACGGTACACCAGCGCATCCAGACGGCTCTCGAGCAGGCCGATGAGGCGCTCGGAGGTATCGCCCTTCAGACGGGAGGCTTCAGCATAGATGGCGCTGAACTGCTTCTCGGAGATGTTGGCGTAATAGCCCTTCAGCTTCTGCTTGGCGCGCAGCTGCACGCCGAAGTCGGACAGCTTGCCCTTGCGGCGCTGGCCGTGCTGGCCCGGGCCATATTCGCGGCGGTTGACCGGGCTCTTGCCACGGCCCCAGATATTCTCTCCAAGACGGCGATCGATCTTGAACTTCGCCGAGTGGCGCTTGCTCATCGCAGTTTCCTGAAATCAAGAGGCTTTGGGGAAACGCGCCCTCCTTTGCGCGCACATGGCGGAAGCCATCTGCGGCCGACAGGGACACGGGCGAAGCGCTCGCCCGATCCCGCGGGAGCGTGAACGTCCTGCGCGCCGGCGCGTGCCGGCCCGTCGAACGGATGGCGGGTGCTAACCCATAAGCGCGGCCAAATCAAGGGGCGGCGCCGGGCCGGGCGGCTCTTTTGCCGTCTCAGGCGGCCGCAGGCGCCAGCCGCAGCGCCGAAAGCACTGCCGCAAGCGCGCCCGAAGCCGCGCGGCCGGAAGTGAAGATAACCTCGCCGCGGGGACCGGCATCGTTTTCCGGCGCACGGAAAGCCGGTGCGTCTGGCGCAAGCTGCAGCACATCGGCAACGCGGCGGGCGATGGCCGGGGCGGGATCGATCCAGTGCACCGGCCACGGCGCCAGCCGCACGAACATGTCGGCCAGAAAAGGATAATGCGTGCAGGCCAGCACCACCACGTCGGTGCGGCGCCCGTCGCGGTGCGTAACGAATGCCGGCGCCATCTCGGCGCGCATCTCCGCTTCGTCCGGGGCCTCGCCGCGCAGCCGCGCCTCCGCCAGGCCGGCAAGGCGGGCAGAGCCGACGAGCGTCACCTCGGCACCGTGTCCGTGGGTATTGATGAGGGCGCGGGTATAATCCCGCGCCACCGTGCCGGGTGTCGCCAGCACGCTGACCAGACCGGAGCGCGTGGCCGCCACTGCCGGCTTGATGGCCGGCACGGTGCCGACCACGGGCACCTCCAGCGCCGCCCGCAGCGCCGGCAGAACCAGCGTGGAGGCCGTGTTGCAGGCGATCACCACCGCATCCGGCTTCTCGCGGGCGCAAAGCCCGGTGATGATCTCCACCACGCGGGCCGTCAGCGCGTCCTCTGCCCATGCACCGTAGGGAAAGCCGGCGTCGTCGGCGACATAGCAGAAGCGCGCGCCCGGCAGGCGCGTCGCGATCTCGCGCTGAACGGAGAGGCCGCCGACCCCGGAATCGAACACCAGCACCTTCGGCGCCGCGCCGGCCCGCCCGCGCGCGGCCACCGGCCCCGCCCCGCCGCCGGCAAGGCTGCCGCCGGCTGCAAGGCCCGACTCGCGCCGCCGCACGGCGGCTCCGGCCCGCAGGCCGGCATAAAGATCGATCCCGGAAAAAATGGACGCCATCTGTTCCTGCCCCGACAAGGCGCTGGGACCGCTCAGCCTGCAGGCCGCCGGCTCCGCATGTTCCCAGAGAAACGCCGCTGTCATGAACGCGGCCTTAACACGGCCCCGCATCCGCCACGATGAACCCGCCCTGAGGCGGGAATCGGGCACGGCCGCCCTCAGGCGGCGCCGTCGCCCGGCTCCGTCCCCTCGCTGGCGCCTTCCTCGTGGTGCAGGCCGCGCGGCGGGGTGGTGGCCGGCCCTTTCTCCTTGTGGGGCCGCGTCGGGCGCTTCTCCAGCGCCGCGATCACCCCGCGCAGGGTGCGGGCCTCGCCGCCGGAAAGCCCCATGCGGCCGAAGATGTTGCGCAGGCCCCGCACCGCCACGGCGCGCCTGTCGTCGGCGCGGAAATAGCCCGCGGCATCCAGCGCCGTCTCCAGATGTTCGAACAGGCCGAGCAGTTCGCCCTTGGTCGCCGCCTCGCCGCCTTCATAAGTGGAGAACGGCAGCGCGCCGCCGGTGATGGCCCGCCGCCATTCGTAGGCGAGAATCAGCACGGCCTGAGCAATGTTCAGCGACGCGAATTGCGGATCGACCGGCAGGGTGACGATGGCATCGGCCAGCACCACCTCGTCGTTCGTCAGGCCGATGCGCTCCCGCCCGAACAGGATCGCCGTGTGCCGCCCGGCGGCACCCGCCGCCATGGCCCGGCCGGCGGCCGCGTCCGGTCCGATCACCTCCTTGATCATGTCGCGCTCTCGGCGCGTGGTGGCCAGCACCAGATCGCAATCGGCAATGGCCTCCTCAAGGGTGTCCCACACGGTGATCGAGGACAAAGCGGCTTCCGAGCGGGACGCTGCCGCGATGCCGCGCTCGTTCGGCCAGCCGTCGCGCGGGCGGACGAGACGCAGTTCCTTCAGCCCGAAATTGGCCATCGCCCGGATGGCGGTGCCAATGTTCTCGGCCATCTGCGTTTCCACCAGCACCACGACAGGCGGCGGCAGGCTGGCGGCATCGGCCCCGGCGGGGTGGCTGAGCTGTTCGGCATCCGGCGGGTTGCCGGCTTCGTGTGGGTTCATAACGGCCTCGGTTGGCAGGGCGGGCCGGTTTTAGTCCGCCGCGCCGGCAATTGAAATCGCCGGATGCGCCCGGCGCGGCGAAATTGCCGCGAGTGCCTTGCAAGATGGGCGCGTGTGTCGCTTGGCCGGACCGCCTGTCGGGTGCTATAGCAACCACGATCCATCGGTCCGGTTCCGGACCGGCCGGGCGCACTCATCACCCGGCCCCCTCCCGTCACCAGCTGCGCATGCACCGAGAGGCATTCCATGGCTAA
>NZ_DAISHT010000194.1:0-2489 GCF_036822375.1 Pseudoxanthobacter sp.
GCAGCCTCATCCGCACCATTCCGCCCGGCCTGCGCTGACCCGTCTGTTGCAGACCTTGCCAGTGCGGACTTGCCTGTACCGACCCGCCTGCGCCGGGCACACAAGGCACCGGCCGCAGCTGCCGGCGCCCGCCTGAAGACCGCCACCCTCCCCCGGCCCCGCGCCCGCGTGCGGACCGCGCGGGGTGCCGCAGCCGGGGACGCTTTCCGCCCGCCTGCGCGGCGCGGCGAGCCCGGCGCGTTCCGGCAGCCGCCTGCCTTACCCGGCCGCCTGCCCCTTGGCCGGCCTGCCCCTTGCCGGCCTGCTCCTTGGCCGGCCTGTCCTGCCCGCATGGCCCCTTGCCGGCCTGCCGCCCGCCCGCCGGCTTGCCCTTGCCCGGCCGCGGGGCTATCCAACCGGCGGGGCGCCGTCCGGCTTCCCGCAACACCGGGATGCGCCCGCCATGGCCTCTGCCCTCTCTCCTCTGCCGCTTGTCGTCGAAGTCACCCGCGGTCCGCTGGTGGAAAGCCGGCACACCGGCATTCTTGCCGTCTCCGACAGCCATGGCCGGCTTGCGGCGGCGTTCGGCGATGCGGAGCGGCCGGTTTTTCCGCGCTCGTCGGCGAAGATCATTCAGGCCCTGCCGCTGGTGGAAAGCGGCGCGGCGGATGCGCTCGGCCTGAGCGTTGAGGAACTCGCGCTTGCCGGTGCCTCCCACAACGGCGAGCCAGCCCATGTGGCAACCGCTCTGGCCATGCTGCGCCGGGCCGGGCTCGATGCCGGGGCGCTGGAGTGCGGCTGCCAGTGGCCGGAGCGGGGCAGCGATGTCGCCGCCCTCAACCGCGCCGGGGAGAAACCCACGGCGCTGCACAACAACTGCTCCGGCAAGCATGCCGGCTTCCTGTGCGTTGCCTGCCATCTCGGCCTGCCCCATGCCGGCTATGTCCATGCGGCCCATCCGCTGCAGGAGATCGTCACCGCCGCGCTGTCGCAGATGACGCAAACCCCGCTCGATGCCTCGGTGCGCGGTATCGACGGCTGCTCCATCCCCACCTATGCCATTCCGCTGACGCGCCTTGCCACCGCCTTTGCACGGCTCGGCACCGGCATCGGCCTTGCGCCGGCCCGCGCCGCCGCAGCAGCCCGGCTGCGCAAGGCGGCGGCGGCAGCGCCCTTCATGGTCGCCGGCACCGGGCGGTTCTGCACCGCCATCGGCGAACGGTTCGGCGAGCGCGCCTATGTGAAAACCGGTGCGGAGGGCGTGTTCTGCGCCATTCTGCCGGAAGCCGGGTTCGGCGTGGCCCTGAAGATCGACGATGGCGGCACCCGCGCTTCCGAAGCGATCATGGCGGCCGTGCTGGAGCGCTATGCCGCGCGCGACGAGGCGGAGCGCACCTTCCTGCAGCGCTGGAGCCGCCGGCCGCTGACCAACCGGCGCGACATCGTTGTGGGCGAGGTGCGCGTGGCTGCGGAAACCCGCGCCGCGCTGGGGCTGCAGCCATGACCGCAGCCATGACCGCAGCCCGACCGCTGATCGTGCCGGCAGAAGCGCTCGCCGAAGACCCGGCCGCGTGCGATGCGGTGGTGGCGGCGCTGCGCGCCGGCGATCTCGTCGCGGTGCCGACCGAGACCGTCTATGGCCTTGCCGCCGATGCCACCAGCCCGGCGGCCGTCGCCGCCATCTATGCCGCCAAGGGGCGGCCATCGTTCAACCCGCTGATCGTGCATGAGGGGTCGGCGACGGCCGCCAGCCGCCATGGCGTGTTCGATGCCCGCGCCCGGCTGCTGGCCGAGGCGTTCTGGCCCGGTCCGCTGACGCTGGTGGTGCCGCTCGCGCCCGGCGCGGCCATTGCCCCGGCGGTGACCGCCGGACTGTCCAGCGTGGCGATCCGCGTGCCGCGCTCACCCGCCGTGCGCCGGCTGACAGAGGCGTTGGGCCGGCCGGTCGCCGCCCCCAGCGCCAACCGCTCCGGCCGCGTCAGCCCGACATCGGCTGCCGACGTGGTGGCCGATCTCGGCGACCGTGTGGCGGTGGTGGTGGACGGCGGCCCCTGCCCGGTCGGCGTGGAATCGACCATCGTCAGCCTCACCGGCCCGGATGCGGTGCTGCTGCGCCCCGGCGGCCTGCCGGCGGACGATATCGAGGCCGTGCTTGGTGCACCGCTGCTGCGGCCGGCCGCCGATCCGGCGCGCCCGCAGGCTCCGGGTCAGCTTTCATCCCACTATGCGCCACGCGCAAAAGTCCGCCTCGGTGCGGTCCGCGTGCTGCCCGGCGAGGCGCTGCTGGCCTTCGGTCCGGTGCCGCCGGATGGTGCCGCGGAGGCGGTCGCCAGTGAGAATCTCAGCCCCTCCGGCGATCTTGCCGAGGCGGCGCGCCATCTGTTCGCCGCTCTGCGCCGGCTCGATGCCAGCGGCGCCGCCACCATTGCCGTGCAGCCGCTGCCGGCCACCGGGCTTGGCGAGGCCATTGCCGACCGCCTGCGCCGGGCGGCCGCGCCGCGCGGCTGAAC
>NZ_DAISHT010000194.1:2589-6164 GCF_036822375.1 Pseudoxanthobacter sp.
CGCGGCTGAACTGGCGGCGGATTGCAATCCGCCGGCCGATGGCGCATCAAGAGCGGGCCGTTTTTCGTGCCGGATATTCAGGGAGCCCCAGCCATGGCCGCCAAGCCTTCCGCCGCCAATGCCGACGTGGCCGAAATGAGCTTCGAGGCTGCACTGGGCGAACTGGAGAAGATCGTCGACACGCTGGAGCGCGGCACGGTGGCGCTTGAGCAGTCCATCGCCGCCTACGAGCGCGGCGAGGCGCTGAAGAAGCACTGCGAGGCGCTGCTGCGCAAAGCCGAGATGCGGGTGGAAAAGATCCAGCTCGGCGCCGACGGCACGCCCGCCGGCACCGCCCCGCTCGATCCGGAGGCCTGAGGCCTCCGGCCTCATCGCAGCTATTCAGCCGTCGATTTCGTGGAAGCCGCCATAGTGGCGGTGAGAGTGGATCAGGGGCCCGCTCGTCTCACGCGGCAGATCCATGGCCACCACGCCGCCCACCAGCACCCAGTGCGTGCCGTGGTGCAGGGCGGCCTCCAGCCGGCAGTCGAACACCACGAGCGCATCGCTCAGCGCCGGCGAGCCCGTCGACAGCGTGTTCCAGGTGCCGGTGGCGAATTTCTCCTCCGGCGTCAGCCGGCGGGTGGAGAACGCATCCGAAATCGTCTTCTGCTTTTCGCACAGGATATTGACGCAGAACACGCCGTTCTCACGGATGAACGGCGTGGAGGCGTTGGCATCGTGAATGCAGATCAGCAGAGACGGATTGGGAGAATCGGCCGACAGCGACGTCACTGCACTGACCGTCAGTCCCGCACGGCCGGCCGGCCCGTCGGTGGTGACGACACTCACCTGCCAGGCCGCCCGGCTCATGCCCTCAAGAAATCTGTCGCGCACGGCTAACCCTTATCATCGCTGCACCGCTGGCACCTGCGGGCCGGAAAGCGCCACTCAGTTGCGGCCATGTTTTAACGTCTGCCGGGGCCGAGCGCTAGTGGCTTGCTAGACTATTCCCGCCCCCGTCCCCCGGCCTCCGACATCCGCTTGTCGCCGCCGGTCTTTCGGGCGGTCCGGTCAGGCAACCTGCCGGGCCCCTTCCGCGGCCGGATGGAAGGCATAGGCATCCATCATCAGCGAGCCGAACTGGCCGGAGGAGTGAATCACCTCCGTGGTCGCCCCGGCTCCGGCCGCGCCCAGCGCCACGAACAGCGGCAGCAGGTGGTCGTCGTGCGGGTGGGCGCGCACGGCGTGGGGCGCGCGGCTGCGATAGCCGATCAGATCCGCCACCGCGCCGGTCTTCATGCGGTCGGCAAACCAGTCGGTGAAGCTGCGCGCCCACTCGGTGTCCGGCGCATCCATGGCCATCATGCGGCCACTGCGGCGATCGAACACTTCGCCCAGATTGTGGGTGATCGAGCCGGAGGCCATCACCAGCACCCCCTCGGCCGCCAGCCCCTGCAGCGCCTGCCCGACCCGAAAATGGTGGGCGGGGTCAAGCCGCGGCTGGATCGACAGCGTCACGACCGGAATGTCGGCCTTCGGATAGATCAGCGACAGCGGCACCCAGGTGCCGTGGTCGAAGCCGCGCCCGGTGGCCAGCACGGTTTCGACACCGCCGGCGGTCAGCTTTTCGGCCACACGGGCGGCCAGTTCCGGATCGCCGGGTGCCGGATAGACCTTCTGGTAGAGTTCCGGCTCGAAGCCGCCGAAGTCGTAGATCATCTCCGGGTGGCTGTCGGCGATCACGACCGGCTTGGCGGTCATGAAATGGGCCGAAACCGACAGGATCGCCTTCGGACGCGGCAGCCGGGCGCCCAGTTCCAGCATGAACCGGCGGGCAGGACTGTCATAGAGCGCCATGTTCGGCGCGCCGTGGGAAATGAACAGGGTCGGCAGCATCACAGTGCCCCATCAAGGCCGCTTGCGGGGCGAGACACCGCCCCGATCTTTGCTACCAAGATAGGGCGTGTGCCGGCCGGCGACGAGAGAGCCGTGCGCAGACGCTTCGTTTACGCCTGTTGCACAATCCGGCATCATCTGCGGTGATTGTCTACCGTCCCGCTCAGCTGGTGCGCGGCGCCAGCAGCACGATGCCGGCGCCGATGACCGCCAGCGCCGCGCCGGTCACATCGAAGCGGTCGGGGGCGCGGCCCTCCACCGCCCACAGCCAGCCGAGCGAGGCGGCAATGTAGATGCCGCCATAGGCCGCATAGGCGCGGCCGGCGAATTCGGCATCGGTGCGCGTCAGCAACCAGGCGAAAGCTCCCAGCGCGGCGGCGGCCGGCACCAGCCACAGCGCCGGGCGGCCGAGCCGCACGACCTGCCACACGGCAAAACAGCCGGCGATTTCGCACAGCGCCGCCAGCACGAAGATGCCCAGTCCCGCCATGGTGTTCCCGTCTTGCGATGCGTGCGTCTTGCGATGCGTGAAAAAAGCGACCGGCCGGAGCGCGGGGCCCCGGCCGGTCTCGATCAGACCCGGATCATAAGCCGCAGGCGGCTCAGGCGGCAACGCCCAGACCGGCCTTGTGATCGCGCTCGCGCTTCAGGTTTTCGGCCAGCAGGAACGCCAGCTCGATCGCCTGCTCGGCGTTGAGGCGCGGATCGCACTGGCTGTCGTACCGCTCCGACAGATCGTCCGCCGTCAGCGCGCGGGCACCGCCGGTGCATTCGGTCACGTTGCGGCCGGTCATCTCCACATGGATGCCGCCGGCATGGGTGCCCTCGGCGCGGTGCACGGCGAAGAACGTCTCCACCTCGCGCAGGATGCGTTCGAACGGCCGCGTCTTGTAGCCGCCGGCCGAGATGGTGTTGCCGTGCATGGGATCGCACGACCACACCACGGTGCGGCCCTCGCGCTCCACCGCGCGGATGAGGCGCGGCAGATGCTCTTCCACCTTGTCGGCGCCGAAGCGGGCGATCAGCGTCAGCCGGCCGGCTTCGTTGGTCGGGTTCAGCGTGTCGATCAGGCGCAAAAGATCGTCGGCGGCCAGCGACGGGCCGCACTTGAGACCGATCGGGTTCTTCACGCCGCGGCAGAACTCCACATGAGCGTGGTCGGCCTGCCGGGTGCGGTCGCCGATCCACAGCATGTGGCCGGAGGTGGCATACCAGTCGCCCGTCGTGGAATCGACGCGCGTCAGCGCCTGCTCGTAACCCAGCAGCAGCGCCTCGTGGCTGGTGTAGAGATCCGTCGAGCGCAGCTGCGGCACGCTTTCCGAATCGATGCCGCAGGCCCGCATGAACGCCAGCGTCTCGGTGATGCGGGCGGCAATCGTCTCGTAGCGCTCGCTCTGCGGGCTGTCCTTGACGAAGCCGAGCATCCACTGATGCACGTTCTCAAGGTTGGCATAGCCGCCCTGCGCGAACGCGCGCAGCAGGTTGAGCGTCGCCGCCGACTGGCGGTAAGCCGCTTCCATGCGCTGCGGATCGGGAATGCGCGCTTCCGGCGTGAAGGCGATATCGTTGATGATGTCGCCGCGGTAGCTCGGCAGTTCCAGCCCGTCGCGCACTTCGGTGTTGGACGAGCGCGGCTTGGCGAACTGGCCGGCGATGCGGCCGACCTTCACCACCGGCTGGGCGGCGGCATAGGTCAG
>NZ_DAISHT010000195.1:0-6148 GCF_036822375.1 Pseudoxanthobacter sp.
GGCGTCAACGCCATCAACGATCTGGAATACAGCCTCGGCTACACCTTCGTGAAACCGGGCCTGTGGTCGCGCGATAACGAACTGTCGATTGCCCAGCATCTGGTGCGGCAGGCGCCAGATGCCTACACCCGCGAGGGTTTCGACAACGAAATCACGCTGAACCACCGCATCGACGACCAGCGTAACGTGTCGATCGGCTTCGCGCCGAGCTGGGCCAACATCACCGACAGCTTCGGCCACCACTATTACGCGCTGTTCGGCCTGCCGATGGCCGCCAACATCGATACCACCGACGACAAGCTCAACCCCAGCCGCGGCTATCGCGCCGTGCTGCAGCTGCAGCCGGTGGCCGGCGATATCGGCGACACCAACGCCATGCTGCTGTCCGGGGCGACGCTGACCGGCTATCACGCCTTCGACGAGGCCGGCCGCTTCATCGTGGCCGGCAAGCTGCAGGTCGGCAGCGTGCTCGGCCCCTCGCTGGCCGATACGCCCGCCAACGACCGCCTCTATGCCGGCGGCGGCGGTTCCATCCGCGGCTATGCCTATCAGGCCGCGAGCCCGCGCAACGAGTGGGGCCAGATCATCGGCGGCCGCAGCGTGTTCGTCACCTCGCTGGAGCTGCGCACCCGCATCACCGAGACCATCGGCATCGTGCCCTTTGTCGATGCCGGCAGTGCCTACACCGAAAGCTGGCCGGACTTCTCCGAGCCGCTCAAGGTGGGTGTCGGCCTCGGCCTGCGCTATTTCACCCCCATCGGGCCGATCCGTCTCGACGTCGCCACCCCGCTGACGAAGGAACCCAACGACGGCGCGGTGGCCGCCTATATCAGCATCGGGCAGGCATTCTGAGCATGGCGACAGGCAATCCCACCACGGCAGGGCACGAACGGGGCGGCAGGGCGCGGCGCGGCCGCGCCGGGCGCATCGTGCGGGCGCTGCTGCTGGCGCTGGCGGTGCTCGTCGTCGTGGTCGTTGCGGCGGTGGCCGGCCTCGTCTTCACCGCACCCGGGCGCACGCTGATCGTGCGGGCGGTGGGCGAGTTCACCCGCAACACCGCCACGCCGGTGACCATTGCCGGCATCGGGGGGCCGCTCGGCGACCTTACCGTGAGCGGCATCACGGTCGGCGACCGCGAGGGGCCGTGGCTGGCCATCGACCGCGTCAATCTGGTGTGGCAGCCGTCGCGGCTGCTGCGCGCCGCCTTCGTGGCCGACCGGCTGGCCATCGGTCATGTCGATGTCGCCCGCGCTCCGGTGGCCGGCGCGAAGACGGAGAGCACGTCGTCATCGGCCGGCGTGCCGCTCGATATCCGCATCGACGCCGTCGATGTCGGCAAGGTGTCGATCGGCGAGAAGCTGTCGGGGCGCGAGCCGGTGGCCTTCGCCATCCGCGGCCGGCTCGATCTGCCGATGCGCACCGCGACGGCGCCCGTCGACACCCGCCTCATCGTCGATGCGCTGGGGCCCGATTCGCCCGATCTCGACCTTGGCCTCGTCTTCCGGCCGGCCGATCAGACGCTGGCCATCGACCTCACCGCCGCCGAGCCGCCGGGCGGGCCGGTGCACCGGCTGGCCGGTATCGCCGGCGACGCCGCGCCGCTGAGCCTTGCCGTGAAGGGCGACGGCCCGCTCGATTCGTGGGCCGGCACGCTGACGCTGGCGCTGGGCGAACGCACGCTGACGACGGGCCAGGCCCATATCGTCCGCGTCGACGGCGGACGGCGCATCACGGCCGGTCTCAATGCCCCCATCGCCTTCGTGCTGCCGGCGCCTTATCGGCCGCTGGCGGGCGAGGCCATCACGGCGGCGCTCTCCACGCTGGTGAAGGACACCGGCGACGTGGTGATCGAAAAGGCCACCGTCGCGGCCGCCGCCGGCACGCTGTCGGCCACCGGCACGGTGGCGACCGCCTCCGGCGGGCTCGATCTTTCGGCCGAAGGCACCGTCGCGCCCTCCGTGGTGTTCGAGGGGCTGACCGGCAAGGCCGCCGTCTGGCAGACCATTGCCCTTTCCGCCCGCGTCGGCGGCACCACCGCGGCACCGACGGCTGTGGTGCGCGCGGCCATGAAGGCCCCGGGCGTGGCGGCGCTTTCCGCCGACACGCTGGCGCTGGAAGCGACCCTGAGCCAGACGCCCGGCCTGCTGGGCGGCGCCGGCACGCGCACGCTGGCCGTGACGGCACAGCTTGAGAAGGCGCAGCTTGCCGGCCGCGACCTTGGCCGGAGCGGCGCGCCGCGGCTGGCCTTCACCGCCACCCTCGGTGCCGGCGGCGCAATCACGGTCGACAGTGCCGATCTCTCGGCGCTGGGGCTCGGCGTGCGGGCGACCGGCAGTCTCGACGACGGGCAGGCGATGGTGTCGCTGACCGCCGAGAGCGACGACCTTGCGCCGTTCGGCACGCTCGCCGGCCAGCCGCTGACCGGCGGGCTGAAGCTGGCGCTGAACGGCGACGGCAACATTCCCGCCCGCACCGGCAACCTCCACCTCGACCTGTCGGCGAAGGGCCTGAAGACCGGCCTTGCGCTGGTGGACGGGCTGGCGGGGGCCGGCCCGCGGCTGTCTCTGGCGGTCTCCGCGGCGGCCGACCACACGGTAACGGTGGAGGCGCTGGCGCTGGAGGGGGCAAAGCTGACCGCGCGCGCCGACGGCCGCTTCGGCCCGGCCGGCGAGGGCGTGAAGCTGAAGGTCAGCCTTGCCGACCTGTCGCTGCTGACCCCGACGCTTGCCGGCAAGGCGGCGCTGGAGGGCACGCTTTCCGGCACCTTCGAGGCGCCGCGCTTCGCCGGTGCGCTGACCAGCGCCGAAATCGTCGCCGCCAGCCAGCGCATCGCTCCGTTCCGCGCCGATATCGAGGCCGGCCGCAAGGCGGATGGCAGCTTCGACGGGCGCATCGCGCTCGGCGGTTCCGCCGGCGGGCAGGCCATCACCGGCACCATCGACGGCGCTTATGGCCCGGCGGGGTTCCGCCTTGCCGTCGACCGGCTGGCGCTGGTGGGGCTTTCCGCCACCGGCTCGCTGTCGCAGACCGGCGGGGCGCGGCCGGTGGGGCGCATGAGCGTGCAGGCGGCCGACGTGGCGCCGGCGCTGGCGCTGGCCGGCCTCAAGGCCACGGGCTCCTTCACGGCCGATGTCGATCTCGGCAACGGCGGCGCCGATACCGCCCGTGCCCGCGTCAGCGTGCCGGCCTTCGCCCTGCCGCAGGTGTCGCTGTCGAAACTCACCCTCGATGCCACGGTCAGCGATCCGCTCAGGGCGCCGGCGGTGACGGGAACGGTCACCGCCGAGCGCATCGCCGCGGGCGGGCAGGTGATCGAACAGCCGCGCATCCGTGTGGAAGGGCCGCTGGAGCGCATCGCCACCCAGCTTTCGCTGCGCCTTCAGGGCGCCGCCATCGCGGCGGATGCCGTCGTGTCGCTGCCCCGGGACGTTCCGCCGGGCCGTGCGGTTTCCGTCGCGCTCAGCCGGTTCTCGGCCGAGCGGGCGCCCGCCGCCGTGCGCCTTACCCGCCCCGGCACCGTGGTCTGGAAGGACGACGTCGCCACCCTCGACCTTGCTCTGGGGGTGAGCGACGGGGCCGCCCGCGGCACGGCCACCGTGGCCGGCCGGGCCGGGGCGAAGGTGCTGGCGCTGGATGTGGGCCTTGAAAACCTGCCGCTCGGCCTTGCCGGCATCGTCGCGCCCGATCTTGGGCTTTCCGGCACCCTTGCCGGCCGCGCCAGGCTCGCCGGCAGCCCGACGGCGCCGAAGATCGATTACGATCTCGCCGTGCGTAACGCCCGCCTCGCCGCCATGCCGCAGACGGCTCCGGCCATCAACGTGACGGCGAAGGGCACCACCAACGGGCAGGGCCTGACGGTCGATGCCGCCCTTGAGGCCGGCACCACCCGGCTGAAGGCGCAGGGCACGGCGCCGCTCAGCGCCACCGGGCCGTTCAGCATCCGCGTCGGCGGCAATGCCGATCTGGCGCTCGTCAACCAGATCGCCCCGTCGGCCTCGCGCCGCCTCTCCGGCCAGCTCAGCCTCGACGGCACCGCCACCGGTACGGCCGCGGCGCCGCGCTTCAACGGCCAGCTGCGCATCAGCAACGTGGCCTTCTCCGACGTGATGCTGGGCCTCGATTTCCGCAACATCGGCGGCGTGGTGCGCATGGACGGCACCACGGCGCGGCTGGAAGGCATCACCGGCAATTCCGCCTCCGGCGGCTCGCTGGCGGTGGCCGGGCAGGTGGCGCTCGATCCGGCGCGCCATTTCCCCGCCGATATCCTGATTACCGCGCGCGGGCTGGTGCTGCGCTATCAGGGCATGGTGCGGGCCGATGCCACGGCCGATCTGCGCATCAGCGGCCCGGTTTCGGTTGCCCCGGAAATCGCCGGCTCCATCGTGCTCAACAGCGTCAACGTCACCGTGCCGGACCGGCTGCCCTCGTCGGCCGCCCCCATCGACGTGCGCCACATCAACGTGCCGCGCGACCTGCTGCCCTATTTCCCGCCGCCGCCGGCGCCCGCCCGGCCGGGCGAGGGCGCCACGCCGACCCCGTTCAACGCCGCGCTCAACATCACCGTCAGCGCGCCCAACCGGGTGTTCGTGCGCGGTCAGGGCATCGATGCCGAATTCCAGGGCTCGTTCCGCATCACCGGCACCAGTTCGGCCCCGGTCGTGAACGGCAATCTGGAGATGCGCCGCGGCACGCTGTCCATCCTCGGCCAGCAGCTCACCTTCAGCCGCGGCAACCTGACCTTCGCCGATTCGCTCGACCCCGTGCTCGATCTGGTGGCCGAAACCCGGGCCGCGGAAGTGACCGCGCGCATCGAGGTGACGGGCCGTGCCTCGGCGCCGGTGTTCAACTTCACCTCCACGCCGGAACTGCCGCAGGATGAGGTGTTGTCGCGCCTGCTGTTCAACAAGGCCGCCGGCGGCCTTTCGCCGGGCGAGGCGCTGGCGCTGGCCAATGCGGTGGGCAACATGTCGGGCTTCTCGCGCGGGCCGGGGCTGCTCGACCGCATCCGCCGCATCCTCGGCCTCAACCAGCTCTCGCTCGGCTCCGATTCCAATGACCGGCCCACGCTGGAAGCCGGTGCCTATGCCACCGACAACGTCTATATCGGCGTCAAGCAGGGCACCAATGCCGCCTCGACCCGCTTCTCCGTGCAGGTCGACGTGACGCCCAGCGTGAAGCTGGAAGGCTCCGTCGGCCTTACCGGGCAGACCTCGGTCGGCGTCACGGCCGAGCGCGATTACTGAACCGCCCCGATTACCGATCCGCCCGCGTCCTCAGCCCGGCACCCGCACGCGCACCCGCAGGCCGCCGAGAGGCGAATCGCCCAGCGTGACGTCGCCGCCGTGGCCGCGGGCGATGTCGCGGGCGATCGTCAGGCCGAGGCCGGTGCCGGTCTGGTCCTGATTGCGTGCGGCATCGAGGCGGAAGAAGGGCCGGAACACCGCCTCGCGGTCGTCGGGCGCGATGCCCGGGCCGTCGTCGTCGACCACGACCGTGATCCAGCCATCGGCATGGCGCGCCGCGATCTGCACGGTCCGGCCATAGCGCGTGGCATTGACCACCAGATTGAACAGCAGCCGGCTGAAGGCCATCGGCTTGACCACCACCATCGGCTCGCCCTCGAAGCTGGTGGGAAAGACGCTGGCACCGCGGGCAACGGCCTCGTCCTCCAGATATTCGAGGATGAGGGTCAGGTCGGTCTCGCGGGCCTGCTCGTCGCCGTCGCCGCGGGCGAAGGCGAGATAGGCCTCCAGCATGGCGTTCATCACGTCGACATCCTGCTTCAGCGCCTCGATCTCCTCGCCCTCGCCGATCAGGGCGAGTTCGAGGCGGAAGCGGGTGAGGATGGTGCGCAGATCGTGGGAGACACCGGCGAGCATGGTGGTGCGCTGCTCGATCTGGCGCTCGATGCGGCGGCGCATTTCCAGGAAGGCGAAGGCCGCCTGCCGCACCTCCAGCGCGCCGCGGGGGCGGAAATTCTCCACCGGCAGGCCGCGTCCGAAGCGCTCGGCCGCCTCCGCCAGCGTTTGGATGGGGCGGATCTGGTTGCGCAGGAACAGGATGGCGATGATGAGCAGCACCACCGAGGCGCCCACCATCCACACGAGGAAGATGTGGGCGTTGGAGGCATAGGTCTGGCTGCGGCGGG
>NZ_DAISHT010000196.1:0-6138 GCF_036822375.1 Pseudoxanthobacter sp.
TCGGCCCCGTTGCGCCACAGCGCATGGGGGAAGCGGCCGGCGATGCGCTCCAGATCGGCAAACACGCGATAACGCCGTTCCGCCTTGAGCGCCGAAACCGCATTCTCAAAACAAGCCTGATAGTCCATCCGTCGCGTTCCTTCGCGCCGGTCGTGCACCGGCCACCGGGTTCCTGCGCGTCGCGGGGCATCGTCCCCGCAAGCCATGGGCGCCGCGGCCGCCGTTGCCGGCCGTGGCTGCTGCTTGCCGTGCCCCGGAACATTCGCGCCGCCGGCGGGCAGGGCCGGACGTGTTCCCTTCGGCTCGGGCAGGGCCTGATTTCCCCGGCTCGGGTCGGCGTGCGGCAGTCGCGGGCAGGCGAAAGGCGCACGAGGGTCTTCAAAGGGCCGTCCCCCGGCTTCCCGGCCGCTGCCGGAAGGGAACGGAACAATTCCAGTATAGAGCTTTCGCTGCGTGTTGTCGAAAGCACCGATTGCCGCGCCCGCCGCCTCAGAAGGCCTTGAAGGTGGGGATGGTGCGGGTGTCGGCGATGCCGGGCACGCAGTGGATGCGCTGGTTGACGAAATGGCCGATGTCGGTGCCCTCGTCGACATAGACCTTCACCAGCAGGTCGAAATCGCCGGCGATCGAGTAAATCTCGGAGGCGACTTCGGTATCGGCGATTGCCGCGGCCACCTCGTAAGAGCGGCCGAGGGCGCATTTGACGAGAACGAAGAACGGCTTCATGGGGCCTCCCGGTCTGCGGCCGCCGGGCAGGGCAACCGCCCGCGGCCGGAGAACACCCTGCGACAGGCGCGTTGCCGGCAGGAATCATGCGTCATCTGAACCGGCTGCCGGGCGGGAATCACCGGCCCCGGCAGCCGGCGGTGAGGAAACCGGAATGTGGCCCGCGGTTCAACCCCGGTATGTGCCGGGGCTGCTGCGGGCCGGCCGGCCGCGCTCAGAACGTGGGCGGGGTGCAGGCGCTGACCACCTCGCACACCTCCGGCCCCACGCAGCGGAAGCGGTGCGGCCGCCGGCTTTCGAAATAATAGGCATCGCCCGGCCCGAGGATGCGCCGGTCGTCGTCCACCGTCACTTCCAGCCGGCCGCGGATGACGATGCCGCCTTCCTCGCCGTCGTGGGTCAGCGGCACGCGCCCGGTGTCGGCGCCGGGCTCGTAGCGCTCCTTCAGGATCTGCAGCTGGCGGCCGATCAGGCTGTCGCCGATCTGGCGGTAGGAGATGGCGCCCTTGCCGATTTCCACCAGTTCCTCGGCACTGTAGAAGGCGCGGCGCGGCTCGGCCGGCTCCAGCGAGAAGAACTCCGCCAGCCCGACCGGCACGCCGTCGAGAATGCGCTTCAGGGCCCCGACGGACGGGTTCATCTGGTTGGATTCGATCAGCGAAATCGTGGAGTTGGTCACGCCCGCCCGCTTCGCCAGCTCGCGCTGCGACAGCTTGTGAAGCTGGCGCACATAACGCAGCCGCTCGCCCACATCCACGCTCATCGTCCAGCCCTCCGGCGCCGCCGGCGGCGGCCTTTCGCATTGGCAGCACGCCGTGCCGCGCGCCCCGCACCGCGACGGTGTTCAGGGCGTTGCGGATCGCGCAAATCCACATCGGGCGATGTAACAAATTCAGAGGCTTATGCGCCAGCAGAAAAGGACTTGTTGAGCGGTCCTGATCGTGTGCCCAATGCGGCCATGCCGGGCGCGGCGGAAGCGCCCCGCCTGAACCTTCCGGGAAAACCAGCCGATGAATGCGCCCACGCTTCGCAACAGCCCGAATCTCGAGCCCTTCTTCATGCCCTTCACCGCCAACCGCCAGTTCAAGGCGGATCCGCGCCTGATCAAGGCGGCGGAAGGCATGTATTACACCACCATCGACGACCGGAAGGTGATCGACGGCTCGGCCGGCCTGTGGTGCGTCAATGCCGGCCATGGCCGGAAGAAGATCGCCGAAGCGGTGGCGAAGCAGCTGGCCGAACTCGACTATGCGCCGAGCTTCCAGATGGGCCACCCGCTGGCTTTCGAGTTTGCCGAGCGCCTCGTCGAACTCTCGCCCGAGGGCCTCGACCATGTGTTCTACACCAACTCCGGTTCCGAATCGGTCGACACCGCGCTGAAGATCGCGCTCGCCTATCACCGCGCCCGCGGCGAGGGCACCCGCACCCGCCTCATCGGCCGTGAGCGCGGCTACCACGGCGTCGGCTTCGGCGGCATCACGGTGGGCGGCATCGTCGGCAACCGCCGCGTGTTCCCGCAGCTTCCCGGTGCCGATCACCTGCGCCATACCCACGATCTGGCCCGCAACGCCTTCACCCGGGGCCAGCCGGAGCACGGCGCCGAACTCGCCGACGATCTGGAGCGCCTCGTCGCCCTGCACGGCGCGGAAACCATCGCCGCCGTCATCGTGGAGCCGATGGCCGGCTCGACGGGCGTGCTGATTTCGCCCAAGGGCTATCTGGAGCGCCTGCGCGCCATCTGCGACAAGCACGGCATCCTGCTGATCTTCGACGAGGTCATCACCGGTTTCGGCCGCCTTGGCACGCCGTTCGCCTCGCAGTATTTCGGCGTGAAGCCGGATATCTTCACCACCGCGAAGGGCATCACCAACGGCGTCATTCCGATGGGGGCGGTGTTCTGCGACCGCGGCATCTATGACGGCATCATGAAGGGCCCGGAGAACCTCATCGAGTTCGCCCACGGCTATACCTATTCCGGCCACCCGGTTGCCTGCGCCGCCGGCCTTGCCACCCTCGACATCTATGCCGAGGAAGGCCTGCTCACCCGCGGTGCCGAACTCGCCCCTTACTGGGAAGACGCGCTGCACGCGCTGAAGGGGCTGCCGAACGTCATCGACATCCGCAACATCGGCCTCGTCGGCGCGGTGGAACTGGCGCCGCGCGCCGGTGCGCCGGGCACGCGCGCCTATGACGTGATGGTGGACTGCTTCCGCCGCGATGCCGTGGTGCGCGTGACCGGCGACATCATCGCCATGTCGCCGCCGCTCATCGCCGAGAAGAGCCACATCGACGCGCTGGTCGGCAGCCTTGCCGATGCGCTGAAGCGGGTTGCCTGATCCCGGCGGCTGCTGTCGTCCGTTCCGCCGCTGTCGCCGCCCGCAGGCCGGAAGGTCTGCGGGCGGTTTTGTCTCTGTGGCTGGCGCAACGGCGATGATGGACAGCGCAGGCCAAGACTGCTAGCCAACGGGGGTTACGGCCCGGCCCCGTCCGTCGCGGGCGGCCGGGCAGTCGGAAGAGGGAACGATGCGTATTCTTGTGACCGGCGGAGCCGGGTTCATCGGGTCGGCGGTTTGCCGTTATCTCGTGCGCGAGACCGGGCACGAGGTCTTCAACATCGACAAGCTGACCTACGCCGGCAATCCCGCCTCGCTGAAGGCCATCGACAACGATCCCCGCTATCACTTCTACAAGGCCGACATCTGCGATGCCGCCGCCATCGGCGCCATCTTCGACGAGGTGCAGCCCGATGCGGTGATGCATCTGGCGGCCGAAAGCCACGTCGACCGCTCCATCGTCGGCTCGCGCGCGTTCATCGAGACCAACGTGCTCGGCAGCCATGTGATGCTGGAAGCCGCCCGCCGCCGCTGGAACGGGCTTGAGGGCGAGGCGAAGGCCGCCTTCCGCTTCCTCCACATCTCCACCGACGAGGTCTACGGCTCGCTCGGTCCGGACGGGCTGTTCACGGAAGACACGCCCTACGATCCGTCGTCGCCCTATTCGGCCTCCAAGGCCGCCTCCGACCATCTGGCGATCGCCTGGCACCGCACCTACGGCCTGCCGGTGGTGGTCTCCAACTGTTCCAACAACTACGGGCCCTATCACTTCCCGGAGAAGCTGATCCCGCTCGTCATTCTCAACGCCCTCGACGGCAAGCCGCTGCCGGTCTACGGCGACGGATCCAACATCCGCGACTGGCTGTTCGTGGAAGACCACGCCCGTGCGCTGCTGACCATCCTCACCACCGGCCGCCCGGGCCGCACCTACAATGTCGGCGGCCGCAACGAGCGCACCAACCTGCAGGTGGTGCAGACCATCTGCGACACGCTGGACAAGCTGCGTCCGGCCGCGCGCCCGCGGCGCGAACTCATCACGTTCGTCACCGACCGTCCGGGCCACGACCACCGCTATGCCATCGACGCGACCCGGCTTGAGAACGAACTCGGCTGGCGGGCGCAGGAGAACTTCGACACCGGTCTTGAGAAGACGGTGCGCTGGTATCTGGAAAACGAGTGGTGGTGGCGTCCGCTGCGCGACGGCGTCTACAGCGGCGAGCGTCTCGGCCTCGGGGCCGAGGAGGAGAAGCGATGACGGCCGCGCCGGCGCCGCTGCGCCTTGCGGTGACCGGCCGGGACGGGCAGGTGGTGCGCTCGCTGCTGGAGGCCGGCCCGGCGGCCGGCGTCGAGGTGATCGCCATCGGCCGCCCGGTTCTCGATCTGGAACGCCCGGAGACGATTGCGCCGGCCCTTGCCGCCGCCCGGCCCGATGTCGTGGTCAATGCGGCGGCCTATACCGCCGTCGATCAGGCCGAGGCTGAGCCGGACCGGGCCCATCTGATCAACGCCACGGCGGCCGGCGCGGTTGCCGCCGCCGCCCGCGCGCTCGGCTGCCCGGTCATCCAGATTTCCACCGACTACGTGTTCGACGGCACCAAGGCCGCGCCTTATGGCGAGGACGATCCGGTCGGGCCGGCGGGCGTCTACGGCGCCTCCAAGCTGGCCGGCGAGCGGGCCGTTGCGGCGGCCAGCCCGGATCATGCCATCCTGCGCACGGCGTGGGTCTTTGCGCCGTTCGGCAAGAATTTCGTGCGCACCATGCTGCATCTCGGCGAAACGCGCGACGAGGTGCGGGTGGTGGCCGACCAGCAGGGCTGCCCCACCTATGCCCCGGATATCGCCGCGGCCATCATCGCGGTGGCACGCAACCTGAAGGCCCGGCCGGACGACGCCGCCCTGCGCGGCGTGTTCCACATGACCGGCAGCGGCGAGACGACGTGGGCGGGCTTTGCGGAGGCGATCTTCGCCGGCGCGGCGGCGCTGGGGCGGCGGCCGGTGCGGGTCGTACCGATTCCCGCCCGTGAATATCCCACCCCGGCGCGGCGGCCGGCAAACTCGCGGCTGGATTGCGGGCGGCTCGCCCGCGTGCACGGCGTGCGGCTTCCGGCCTGGCCGGATGCGCTGCAGCGCTGTCTCGCGCGGCTCTGCGCCCCGGTCTGACGCGGAAATCCGCCCGAGGGCGGACAAAAAAGAAGAGCGAGGACCCGATGAAGGGCATCATTCTGGCCGGCGGCTCGGGCACGCGCCTGCACCCGCTGACGCTTGTCACCTCCAAGCAGCTCATGCCGGTCTATGACAAGCCGATGATCTATTATCCGCTCTGCGTGCTGATGCGGGCGGGGATCAGCGAGATCCTGATCATCTCCACGCCGCACGACATGCCGCAGTTCCAGCGCCTGCTGGGCGATGGCAGCCAGTGGGGCATGAGCTTCAGCTATGCCGTGCAGCCGAGCCCGGACGGGCTGGCGCAGGCCTATGTCATCGGAGCGGATTTCGTGGCCGGTGGCCCGTCGGCGCTCATCCTCGGCGACAACATCTTCTACGGCCACGGCCTGCCGGAGCTGCTGCAGCCGGCGGCCCACCGCAAGGAAGGGGCGACGGTGTTCGCCTATTATGTCAACGATCCGGAGCGTTACGGCATCGTTGAGTTCGACGCGACCGGCAAGGCGCTGTCGATCGAGGAAAAGCCGGCAAAGCCGCGCTCGAACTGGGCGGTGACCGGGCTCTATTTCTACGACAAGGACGTGGTCGATATCGCCGCCAACCTCAAGCCTTCGGCGCGCGGCGAACTGGAAATCACCGACGTCAACAAGGCCTATCTCGACCGCGGCAAGCTGCATGTGGAGAAGATGGGCCGTGGCTATGCCTGGCTGGATACCGGCACCCACGACAGCCTGATCGACGCGGCGCTGTTCGTGCGCACGCTGGAGCGCCGTCAGGGTCTGCGCATCGCCAGCCCGGAAGAGATCGCCTTCACCACCGGCCTCATCGATGCCGAACAGCTGCACCGCCTCGGCCAGAAACTCGGCAAGAGCGACTACGGCAAATATCTGATGCGGATCGCCGAAGAAGGCTGACC
>NZ_DAISHT010000197.1:0-6135 GCF_036822375.1 Pseudoxanthobacter sp.
TGGAAACCGACGACGAGGTGATCGAGGCCGGCCGCACCATCGACAAGATGGGGCTCGCCGCCGTGCCGGCGCTGTGGGCCATGATCGAGACGCCGCTTGCCGTGCTGCGCCCGGACGCGGTCGCCGTCGCCCGCGAGGGCGAGGTGGGGCCGAAGCTCGCCTGTCTGGTGATCGGCACCAACGATCTGGCGAAGGTCACCCGCGCCCGCCTCACCCCCGGCCGCATGGC
This sequence comes from Pseudoxanthobacter sp., assembly GCF_036822375.1. Classification (NCBI taxonomy): domain Bacteria; kingdom Pseudomonadati; phylum Pseudomonadota; class Alphaproteobacteria; order Hyphomicrobiales; family Segnochrobactraceae; genus Pseudoxanthobacter; species Pseudoxanthobacter sp. Next base: position 230 of record NZ_DAISHT010000197.1, read on the forward strand.
GTTCCGAAGCTGGCTTTCCAGCACGGTTGCCGCCGCGCGCGCCTACGGGCTCGATGTGATCGACGGCGTGTGCAACACCTTCGACGACCCGGCCGTGTTCGAGGCCGAGTGCATCGAGGGCCGCGACCTCGGCATGGACGGCAAGACGCTGATCCATCCGAAGCAGATCGAGCCGGCCAACCGCATTTTCGCCCCCGATCCGGCAGAGGTGGAGGACGCCCGGCGCATCGTCGCCGCCTTCGACCTGCCGGAAAACCGCAGCCGCGGCGCCATTTCGCTCGACGGCCGCATGGTGGAGCGCCTGCACGCCGACATGGCACGGCGCACGCTGGCGCTGGCGGAGGCCATTGCCGCCCGCGGCTGAGGCCCCGCCCCGCCACGGTGCACAGACAGCCCGCCCGGCTTCGCCGCGGCGGGCTTTTTTGCGGGTGCGAACATTCCGGCAACGCCCCGCCTTGAAGGCCGCCGCCATCGTCGCCATATTCGGCGGGACGGCTCGGTCTGAACCGTCCGGATGCCGCAGCCGCGGGTCCGAGCCGGCTTCCGCGCACTGAGCGGGAGGCCGGTGCCGCATGATGAAGACTTGTTCTGGCCGCTTGGATCGACGAGGGCTTTCGATGTCGCGCCTGCCGACGTTCTCCAGTCCGTTCCTGCTCGGGTTCGACGAAATCGAACGCGTGCTCGACCGGGTCTCAAAAGCCACCAACGACGGTTATCCGCCCTACAATATCGAGCGGCTGCCGGCAGAGGGGCGAAGCGGAGACGTGCTGCGCATCACGCTGGCCGTTGCCGGTTTCACCCGCGACCAGCTCGCGGTCACGATCGAGGAAAACCAGCTGGTGATCCGCGGTCGTCAGGTCGAGGACGACAGGGAACGCCATTTCCTGCACCGGGGCATCGCCGCCCGCCAGTTCCAGCGCACGTTCGTGCTGGCGGAGGGCATCGACATTCTCGGCGCAGAGCTGAAGGACGGCCTGCTTTCCATCGATCTCGCCCGGCCGGAACCGGAACGCATCGTGCGGAAGATTCAGATCGCCTCCGGAGACTGACGGTCCCGCCTGCGGGCGCCTTGCCCTGCCCGCGGCCGGTGTTCCGCCGCTCTTCACCGCGTCCTGCCCGAAAGCGTCCTGCCCGAAACGGGGGGACCACAGGAGCTGAAGTCATGAACACACGCGAACGTCCTGAACGCCCGGCCATTGCACCGGAAGTGCTCGCCGGCATCGGTGCCGGCCGGCTGACCTATGTGCGGCCGCTGACCTCCGACGAAGTGCCGGGCCTGTTTCCGCAGGCACCGCATCTCAGCCCCGGCCTGAAGCTGTGGGCCCTGCTCGGTGCCGACGGCACGCCCATCCTGCTCACCGACAGCCGCGAGGCTGCCGTGGCCAATGCGGCCGAGCACGACATGGTGACGGTCTCCGTGCACTGAGAGGGTCTCCGTGCACTGAACGACAGTGCGCCGGCCGGAAACGGCCGGCACGACACGAAGACGGCCGGCCGTGACACCCCCGCAATCGTTGACGATGTCCCGGAAGACGGCGCCCGGGAACCGGAAAACGAACGGCAGCCCTCAGCCGGGCTGCGGTTGATCGTTTCAGCCCCAGTAGCGCCGGCCGCCCGGACAGGGCGCTCCGACCGGAGCCCGGATGCCACGCGGGCTCAGATAACGGGGCGGCAGATACAGGGCTGGATGCCGGATTTGTAAAGGCCGGCGCCGCTCAGGCGGCGTTGGATGTGGCCGGATGGGTCAGCAGCGCATAGAGCGCGGCCGGATCGGCCGTGGCCCGCAGCTTGGCGGCCGTGTCGCTGTCGCGCAGCACGCGCGCAATGCGGGCCAGCGCCTTCAGATGATCCGCGCCGGCGCCTTCCGGGGCCAGCAGCAGGAAGATCAGATCGACCGGCTCCTCGTCGAGCGCCTCGAAATCGATAGCCTTGTCGAGGCGGGCGAACAGGCCGCAGATGCGCGGCAGGCCCGGCAGCTTGCCATGGGGAATGGCCACGCCATGGCCGACGCCGGTGGAACCGAGGCGCTCACGCTGCAGCAGGGTTTCGAAAATGGCCCGGGCCGGCAGCCCGGTCAGCGCCGCGGCCCGTTCAGAGAGCTCCTGCACCGCCTGCTTCTTGCTGCTCACCTTCAGCGAAGGCAGGATGGCTTCGACGGTCAGAAGATCGCTCAAATCCATCAGGACACTCCTTGCAGGATTGCCACGCGGGGTGGCGGGTAAACGCCACTCCGCGGGCATTCGGAACCGGCGGCCGAAGCCGCCGCGAGGCAGGGGAAAGCGGCCGCCGCGGGGGCGCGGCCGGCGATTGCGAATGGCCTGCGGCCCGGCCGTCCGCCGCCGCCCGGCTTTGCGGACCGGCGGCGGGTGGCGTTGCGGGCCGGCATGCCACGCGGCATTCAGGCCACTTCCGGCGCCAGCGCCGGGTCGACCCAGCCGATGTTGCCATCCTGACGGCGGAACACGACATTGAGGCCGCCGTGAGCGGCGTTGCGGAACACCACCACCGGGGCCTCGCTGAGATCGAGTTCCAGCACCGCCATGCCGACCGTCATGGTCTTCACCTTGGTGGCGGTCTCGGCCACCACGAGCGGGCTGTAGTCCACCGGCACATCGTCGTGCTCCTCGGGCGAGGCAAGCACGTAGGCGGCGGCAGCAACGGAGGCCTCGTTGGAGGCCAGACGCGCCTCGGCCACGCGGCCGCTGCGCAGGCGGCTCTTGTAGCGGCGCAGGCGGCGCTCAAGGCGATCCGCCGCGGCATCGAAGCTCTGGTGCGCATCGTGGTCGAGCGCGGTCGTCTTGATCGTGGCACCGGTGTCGAGATGCAGAGAGCACTCGGTGCGGAAGGCCGTGCCTTCAGGCTCAACGGTCACGTGGCCATCGAAGCCGCCATCGAAATACTTGGCGACGATCTCGGCCACCTTGTCCTCGATCCGGCCACGCAGGGCATCACCGATATCGATGTTCTTTCCCGAAACACGCAACGCCATGGGAACCTCTGCTCGCTCTTCTGTTCGTAAGGCGACGGACCATCGCGGGCCCGACGCCCGGCCGCTCTCTCTGGCTGCGCGATCATTCGCGCCAACGCCCGCGGCCGTTCGTGATTGAAGGCGCATTCGTGCGCCCTGTCGACCGGTTAGGACAAATCCGGGCCTCCCGCCCCGCTTCATCCCGCCGGATTTGCATCCGCCGGCCCGTGCTGCACCGCCGGGCTGCCCGGCAGGCCCCGAACCCGCAGACCGGCGGCGTTCATAGGAACGCCAACCCGCCAAGTCAACAAACCAGACTCAACCGGCCCGGCCCGGCCCGGGCGGCCGGCGCCGCCTAGCTGAGGCGGCCGGCGGCCCGCTTTTCGCGCCGCCGATCCACCGACGACGGAATGCGCATCGATTCGCGGTATTTGGCGACAGTCCGGCGGGCAATGTCAATGCCTGCCTCGCGCAGGCGCTGCACGATCGTGTCGTCCGACAACACAGCCGTCGGATCTTCGGCATCGATCATCTGACGAATACGGTGCCGCACCGCCTCCGCCGAATGGGCATCTCCGCCGTCCGCCGCAGCAATTGCGGATGTGAAGAAGTATTTCAATTCCAGAATGCCGCGCGTCGTCGCCATATATTTGTTGGCGGTCACGCGGCTGACCGTGGATTCGTGCATGCCGATCTCGTCGGCAACGCTCTTCAGGTTCAGCGGGCGCAGATAGGCGACGCCCTTGCGGAAGAATGCATCCTGCTGGCGCACGATTTCGGTCGCCACCTTCAGCACCGTCTTGGCGCGCTGGTCGAGGCTTTTCACCAGCCAGTTCGCGGTCTGCAGGCAATCCGACAGATAGGTGCGCTCGGCCGGGCTGTGGGCGGAACGCACGACGGTGCTGTAATAGGTGCGGTTGACCAGCACCCGCGGGAGCGTTTCGCTGTTGAGTTCGATGCGGAAGCCGCCGTCGGCGGTGGGGCGCACCAGCACGTCGGGCACCACGGTCTGCACCGCATCGGAGGGGGCGAAGGCCAGACCCGGCTTGGGGTCCAGCGCCCGCAGCTCTGCCAGCATGCCGGCCAGATCTTCCTCGTCGACCCGGCACAGGCGGCGCAGCTGGGCGCGGTCCTGCCGCGCCACAAGATCAAGATGCCCGACCAGCACCTGCATGGCCGGATCGAAGCGATCGCGCTCCATGAGCTGCAGCGACAGGCACTCCGCCAGCGTGCGCGCGCCGACGCCGGTGGGCTCGAAGCCCTGCAGCACCGACAGCACCGCCTCCACTTCCGACAGCGTGGTGCCCAGTTGCCCGGCCACCTGCGCAAGGTCCGCCCTGAGGTAACCGGCCTCGTCGATGGCATCGATCAGGACGTGGCCGATCAGGCGCCGTGCCGGATCGGCGACCGCCAGCGCAAGCTGCTGGGCCAGATGATCGCGCAGGCTCGATTCAACGGCGGCATAGGCTTCAAGGCCGCCTTCCGTGCCGCCGGCCCCGCCGCCGGTCCACGCCTCGCCGGCCAGACGCGACGGGTCCAGCTCCGCACCCGCGCCGCCGCCTTCCGGCAGCGCATTGTCATCGGGAAACAGCGCTCCGAGCGGCAGGTCGAGGCCGGCGCCGTCGGCCGCCTCCAGCCCGGGCGACAGCACGAGATCGCTGTCGAGGCCGGCCAGCACCGCCGGCCCGGCATCGTCGGCAAAGCCTGCCGCCGGCTCCGCTGCGCCTTCGGGGCCGCCTTCCGCATCGCCGGCCGGGGCCGGCCGCTCGAAGGCGGCGTCGGCCGGGCCGGACACGGTTTCCCCCACCTCCGGCGCCTCGTCCTCGCGCTCAAGCAGGGGGTTGCGCTCGATCTCCGCCTCCACGAAGGCAACGAGATCGAGATTGGACAGCTGCAGCAGCTTGATGGCCTGCATCAGCTGCGGCGTCATCACCAGCGACTGGGTCTGCCGGAATTCCAGCTTGGGAGACAGGGACATGACTGACGGGGCCTGTCTTTGCGGGCACCGCTCCGAAGGGCGGCGCCGGATGCGCGATTGGTCCGCTTCTTGCTTAACCCGTTTGGCGCATAATGCAATCGGCTCGTCGCAGCCGGCGGGCGCGCCACGGCGCCGGCAAAGCCACGTCTGATGCGTTAATTCTTTGCCGGCACAAATCAAATTTTCATTTTGCCGCCGCCCGCGCAACCGGCGTTATCCACGCCGGCGGGCGGCCTGCTCACAGCGTGAACTGCTCGCCCAGATAGAGCCGGCGCACATCGGCATTGGCGACGATATCGCCCGGCAGACCTTCGGTCAGCACCTGACCGGTGGCGATGATATAGGCCCGGTCGATCAGGCCCAGCGTCTCGCGCACGTTGTGGTCGGTGATGAGCACGCCGATGCCGCGCCCGGTCAGGTGGCGCACCAGCATCTGGATATCGCCCACCGCAATCGGATCGATGCCGGCGAAGGGCTCGTCGAGCAGCATGAACGACGGCCGGCTGGCCAGCGCGCGGGCGATTTCCACGCGCCGCCGCTCACCGCCCGAAAGCGCCGTCGCCGGCTGGGTGCGCAGGTGCTCGACGTGGAACTCGGCGAGCAGCATCTCCAGATCCTGATCGCGGCGCTTGCGGTCGGGCTCGATCACCTCCAGCACCGAACGGATGTTCTCTTCCACCGTCATGCCGCGGAAGATCGAGGCCTCCTGCGGCAGATAGCCGATGCCGAGACGGGCCCGGCGATACATCGGCAGCCGGGTGATGTCATAGCCGTCGAGGGTGATGGAGCCGTGGTCGGGCCGCACCAGACCGGTGACCATGTAGAACACCGTGGTCTTGCCGGCACCGTTAGGGCCGAGCAGACCCACCGCCTCGCCGCGACGCACCGAAAGGCTCACGTCGCGCACCACCTTGCGGCGGCGATAGCTCTTGGCGATGCCGCTGACCACCAGTTCGCTGT
>NZ_DAISHT010000198.1:0-6125 GCF_036822375.1 Pseudoxanthobacter sp.
GAAAGATCGACGACGGCGAAATCGATCATCGGTCTTGCCTCGCTGGTATCGGGTTCAATCGCCCCGGTCACGGGCGCCGGGGCGCGCCACGCCGAAAGCCGGCCGTCTCTCCCGGTGCAGGAAAGGCGGTCTCCAGCAATGACCTAACGTCCGCCCAAGTCACCGAACCTTGATCCGCATCAAGGCGGTCAGCGTGCCGCAGTCCATCACTTCGGGCGGATTGACGCGGACAGAGGCAGCCGCCGCCGCGCAATCCTATATAAGGGGCCGGTCCGTCACGCCCCCGGCGACGGGCCTTCGGAATATCAACTTATTGAAATTCAAAAAGGACCCTGCCCCGCCCGCGTCCGCGCGCAACGGGGCTTTTCCCCGCGCCGCCGCCGAGTGTGGCAGAGATGCGGCAATGCGGTTCTTTTTGTGAGGCGGAGGCAAGGCAGAGCATGACAGCGACGAGCGAGGTCGCCCCCCGGCCGGACGATGCGGAGGGTGATTCCGCCCCTGTCACCACGGATGCCGTCACCACCGGGGCGGCGGCGCTGCCGGCAAAGGCCGGCCGGGCGGAGGCGCGCTGGCTGCGCGGCCTTCAGGGCGAGGCGCGCCGTCCGCTGGCGGTGGCCATCGGCGCGCCCCTCGCCGCGGGCGTGCTGGTGGTGCTGCAGGCCTGGACGCTTTCCGGCGTGCTCGACGGCGCCGTTGTGCACGGGGTGCCGGCGGCCGCGCTCGTCCCGGGCGTGCTGCTGTTTGCCGTCTTCATCATCGGCCGCGCCGTGCTGGGGCGCATCGGCGAGGGCGCCGGCCTCATCGCCGCCGAACGCATCAAGCAGACGCTGCGCAGCCGGCTCCACGCCCGTCTCATGGCCGAAAGCCCGGTCTGGGTGCGCGCGCGCCCGTCCGGCGCGCTCGCCGCGGTGCTGATGGAGCAGGTGGAGGCCGTGGACGGCTTCTTCGCCCGCTTCCTGCCGGCCATGATCGGCGCCGCCATCCTGCCGGTCGCCTTCGCGGTCGCGGTGATGCCGTTCGATCTTCTGGCCGGCGGTCTGTTCTTCATCACCGCTCCGCTCATTCCGCTGTTCATGGCGCTGGTCGGCTGGGGTGCGGAGGCAGCCAGCCGCCAGCACCTCAATGCCTTCGCCCGGCTTTCCGGCTTCTTCGCCGACCGCGTGCGCGGCATCACCACACTGAAGCTCTATGGCCGCGCCGCCGCGGAAGCCGAGACCGTGCGCGCGGCCAGCGAGGATCTGCACCAGCGCACGCTCAGGGTGATGCGCATCGCCTTTCTGTCCTCCGCGGTGCTGGAGTTCTTCGCTGCCCTCGGCGTCGCCGGCGTGGCTCTCTATATCGGCCTCACTTTTCTCGGCCTCATCGGCCACTGGGGCGATCCGCTGACCCTCAGGATCGGCCTGTTCGCGCTGCTGATGGCCCCGGAGGTCTATCTGCCGCTGCGCGTGCTGGCCGCGCACTATCACGACCGCGCCAACGCCCTTGCCGCCGTCAACGAGATCACCGCCGCCTTCGGCACGCTGCCGGATGTCGCCGCTCCGCCGCCGGCAGCGGCCGTGCCGGCGGTGCCGGTCCGGCCGGCCCGGGCGGCCGGCCTCACCCTCTCCGGCTTCTGCCTGACGACGCCGGATGGCAGCCGCACGCTGGTCGGCCCGGCCGGCCTCGTCATCGGCGCCGGCGACACGGTGGCGCTGCTGGGCGAAAGCGGCGCCGGCAAGTCGAGCCTGCTGGAAGCGCTGGCGCGGCTGCGGCCGTTCAGCGGCACCGCGCTCCTCGGCGGCGAACCGCTGGCCGACATCCCGGAAGCGGACCTGCGGGCACGCATGGCGATCCTCGGCCAGCGCCCGCACCTGTTCCGCGGCACGATCGCCGACAATGTCCGCCTCGGCAGCCACGCGGCCGGCGACGACGCCGTGGCACAGGCCGCCCGTCTGGCGCAGGTGAGCGCGTTCGCCGACCGGCTCGCCAGCGGCCTGCAGACCTTCGTCGGCGAGCGCGGCCACGGTCTTTCCGGCGGCGAGGCGCAGCGCGTGGCGCTGGCGCGCATTTTTCTGCGCGACCCGGACATCATCCTGCTCGACGAGCCGACCGCCCATCTCGACCACGAGACGGAGGCGAAGGTTCTGGACGCCATCCTTGCCTTTGCCCGCGGCCGCACGCTGGTGATCGCCACACACTCCGCCGCCGTCGCCGCCCGCATGGGCCGGGTGATCCGCCTCGATCACGGCACCCTGACGGAAGCTTCCGCCCCCTACCCGCAAACTTCGTCTTCGAGGGCGTGACCGATGCATGCGCTGTTCGTCTTCCGCAAGCCGTTTGGCCGCCGGGCCGGGGCGCTGCTGCTGTCGCTGCTGCTGGCGATCGTCACCCTTGCCGCCGGCATCGGGCTGCTCGGGGTTTCCGGCTGGTTCATCACCGCCTCGGCCATTACCGGCGCCGGGGTAGCGTTCAACTTTCTCGGGCCCTCGGCCATGGTGCGCGGGCTGTCGCTGCTGCGCATCGTCGCCCGCTATGGCGAGCGCGTGGTCGGCCATGACGCCACCCTCGGCCTGCTGGCGGAACTGCGCACGTTCGTGTTCCGGGCCCTCATTCCGCTCGCCCCCTTCCTGACGCGCGGCCGGGACTGGACCTCCGGCGACATCGTCTCCCGCCTCACCGCCGATGTGGATGCGCTGGATACGCTGTTCCTGCAGGCCGTCACCCCGGCGCTGACCGTTCTCGTGCTCGGTCTCGGCATGGCCGGCCTCATGGCGTTCTTCATGCCGGCGGCCGCGCTCGTGCTGGCGCTGGGGGTGGGGCTGGTCGCCATCGTCATCCCCGCGCTGATGATCGCCCGCGGCACGAAGCCGGGCGCGGCCGTGATGGCGGCCAACGCCGGCCTGCGCGCTGCCGTGCTCGACAGCCTCGACGGCCACAGCGACCTTGCCGGCTATGGCGTCACGGCCGAGGCCGGGGCCCGGGTCTCCGCCGCCGCCGGCACGCTGGCCGGCGCCCGCCTGAAACAGGGCCGCGCCGGGGCCGACGGCGCGCTGATGGTGCAGGTGGTGGCCGGCACCGTGCTGACGGCCGTGCTGTGGATCGGGCTCGGTCATTTCGGCCGCGGCGAGATTTCCGGTCCCGCGCTGGCCGGCTGGCTGCTCGCCGGCTTCGCCATTTTCGAGGCCGCCGGCCCGGCCGCCCGCGGTGCGGCGCGGGTGGGCGCCGCCATGGCGTCCGCCCGCCGCCTTGCCGCCCTCACCGGGGCGCAGCCCGCCATCACCGACCCGGCCGCGCCCGTGGCGCTGGGGGGCGGCGAAATCCGCTTCGAGGCAGTGGTCTATGGCTACGAGGCCGGACGGCGGGTGCTGGACGGGCTGGACCTTCGCCTGGCCCCCGGCGAGCGGCTGGCCGTGGTGGGGCCGAGCGGCGAGGGAAAATCCACGCTGGTCAGCCTGCTGCTCAGGCTCGACGATGTGCAGGGCGGGCGCATCACCATCGGCGGCACGGATATCCGCCGGGTCGCGCAGGCCGATCTGCACGCCCACATCGCGCTCATGTCGCAGGATACGCCCGTCTTTCTCGGCTCGGTGCGCGACAACCTGCTGATCGGCAATGCCGCCGCGGACGATGCCGCCTGCTGGCAGGCGCTGGAAGACGCCCGGCTGGCGGCCTTCGTGCGCACGCTGCCGCAGGGGCTCGATTCGTGGCTGGGCGAGGCCGGCCGCACGCTCTCGGTCGGTCAGGCGCGGCGGCTGTGTCTGGCCCGCGCCCTGCTCTCGCCCGCCCCGGTGATCGTGCTCGACGAGCCGACCTCAAGCCTCGACCATGAAACCGAATCGGCGTTTCTGGCCGACCTCGGCCCGGCCACGCGCGGACGCACGGTGCTGATGGTCACCCACGCCCGCCTGCCGGCCGGCGCCGTCGACCGCGTGCTGCGGCTCGACCATGGCCGGCTGCGGGATATCGGCTGAGGCCCCGCCTCAGCCGGTGATCTCCACATCCGGCGCGGGCTGAGGCTCCGCCTCAGCCGATGATCAGCACATCCAGCGTGCGGGGGCCGTGAACGCCCTCCACGCGGTTCAGTTCGATGTCGGAGGTGGCCGACGGCCCGGAAATGAAAGTGAGCGGCCGGCCGGCCTTCACCGAGGGCTCCAGCGCCGCCACCGCCTCCGGCACCAGTTCCACGATGCGGCCGGCATCGACGAGGCAGAGGTGATAATCCGGCAGCAGCGTCAGCGCCCGCCGGCCCTGCGCCGCGCCATGGTCGAGCACGATGGTACCCGTCTCGGCGATGGCCACGCAGCAGAGCGTCAGCGCGCCTTCGGTGGCGGCGATGGCATCGTTGCTGAGCGCCGTGTCGGGCACGGCCTCAACGCCCGGCGGCAGCCGGTCGGCGGGAAAATCCGCCGGCACCACCAGCCGCCTCAGGCCGCGCGCCGCCAGAATGCGGCCGGCCGCAGCCGCCGCCTCGCCCGGCGGGCAGCGCGACACCGCAACCTTGTAATGGGCCGCCCGCCCGGCGAAAAGCGCGGTCCGGGCTTCAGCCGCCAGCGTTCCAGTGCGGCGGAAGGCGCGCGGCACCTCCGCGGCGGGGGCGTCCGGCGGCACATCGGCCAGTGCGGCGCCGATGCGGGCCAGAATGGCGCTGCGGGCCTCGCTCATCGTCTGCCCTCTCCGTTGCCGCGGGTCTTCTGCCACCAGTCGCGGAAGGTCTCCGCAGGAATCGCCTTCAGGTCGCGCATTGCGCTCCAGCCAGCGAGCGGACCGGGCAGCGAGCGGATCAGGCCGTCGCGGGCGACCGGCTTCTGCGCCAGTGCCCCGGCGCGCTGCGCCATGGCGAACAGCCGGGCCGAGCCGAACACCCGCGCCATGGCCGCCATGGCCAGCGCCTCGCCATCCGGCAGACCGCCGCGCCGTTTCCGGCGCGCGGCCACCACCTTGCCGCGCAGGTGCACCAGAATGCGGGGAATATCGATCCGCACCGGACAGACCTCGAAACACGCCCCGCACAGCGATGAGGCATAAGGCAGCCCGGAGGCCGGCCCCGGCCCGTTCAGCTGCGGGGTGAGGATGGCGCCGATCGGCCCCGGGTAGGTCGAGCCATAGGCATGGCCGCCGGTGCGCTCATAAACCGGGCAGTTATTGAGGCAGGCCGAACAGCGGATGCACTTCAGCGTGTCGCGCGCGGCCGCATCCCCCAGCACGTCGGTGCGGCCGTTGTCGAGCAGCACGAGGTGGAATTCCTGCGGGCCCTCGCCGGCGCGCGTTCCGGTCCACACCGAATTATAGGGGTTCATCCGCTCCGCGGTCGAAGAGCGCGGCAGCAACTGCAGGAAGGCCTCCATATCCTGCCAGCGCGGAATGACTTTCTCGATGCCCATCACCGAGATCAGCACCCGCGGCAGGGTCAGGCACATGCGGCCGTTGCCCTCCGATTCGAACACCGCCACCGAGCCGGTCTCGGCAACCGCGAAATTGGCGCCGCTGACAGCAAAGGGAATGGTCAGGAACTTCTCGCGCAGATAGCGCCGCGCCGCGCCCGCCAGATCGGCCGGCTCGTCGGTGAGGTTTTCCGTGTCCGGCAGCTCGCGGCGGAAAATCTCGCGGATCTCCGCCCGGTTGCGATGGATCGCCGGCACGAGGATGTGCGACGAGCGGTCGTGGCCGAGCTGCACGATCACCTCGGCCAGATCGGTCTCGTAGGCGCGGATGCCCTCGTCCTGCAGCGCGGCGTTGAGGCCGATCTCGTCGGTGGTCAGCGACTTGACCTTGATGACCTCGGTCGCACCGTGGCCCTTCAGCAGCCCGGCGACGATGCGGTTGGCCTCTGCGCCGTCGCGCGCCCAGTGCACCGTGCCGCCGGCCGCCTGCACGGCGGCTTCAAGCTGCAGCAGGTGCTCGCCCAGCCGCGACAGCGTGGCCGTCTTGATGGCGTCGCCCGCCGCGCGCAGGTCTTCCCAGTCCGGCATTTCGGCCACCGCCGTCCGGCGCTTGGCGCGGATGGTGGTGGTGGCCTTGCCGATGTTGCGGCGCAGCTGGCTGTCGGCCAGCGCCTCGCGCGCGGCCTCGGTGAACGGCCGCTCCACGATGATGCCGGGGCCGTGCTCGCGCGGCACAGCCGCGCCGGAACCGGATTCGCGCGGCAC
>NZ_DAISHT010000199.1:0-1469 GCF_036822375.1 Pseudoxanthobacter sp.
GCGCCCGTCAGGCGCGGGACTGGGCGGCGTTGGCGAACGGATCGGCCGGAACCGGCGTCCAGCGGCTGACTTCGTCGTCGAGCCGCTGGCGGGTTGCCGCATCGAGCCGCTCGGCGGTGGCGTCGCGCCGGACGCGGGCTTGCTCGTCGTTGCCGGAGGCGGCCAGCGAAAACCACTTATAGGCCGTCGCATAATCCTGCCGCACGCCGGTGCCGCGCAGATAGAGCACGCCGAGATTGAACTGGCTGTCGACCACCCCGTGATCGGCCGCGGCCTGAAACCAGCGGGCGGCGCCGTCGATATCCTTCGGGCCGCCGCTGCCATCGGACATCAGCACCGCGAGATTGTGCATGGCGAGCACGTTGCCGGCACCGGCAGCCTGCTCGTAGAAATTGCGCGCCTGCCCCAGATCCTTCGCCACACCGGTGCCGCGTTCCAGCATCGAGCCGAAGCGGAAGGCGGCGCGGGCATCGCCGGCCAGCGCGGCGCGGCGGAACCAGTCGGCGGCCATCGCCGGGTCGGGCTGGAGGCCCACGCCGTCGACGAAGCGCATCGCCACGTCATAGGCGGCATAGCGGTCGCCGGAAAGGGCGGCGGTGCGCAGCGATTCCGGAATGGCGTCGGGCAGGCTGGTGCTGCGGTCGGCGGAATCGGAGCGGGTCACGGTGAAGGGTGCCGCGCTGCCGGTGGCACCGGTCGTGGCCGGATCGGAAGGCGCGTCCGGCGTGGTGCCGGCCGCATTGGCCACCATGCGCGCGGCGAGATTGCGGATCGCCGCATCGTCATATTGCCGCGCAGGGGCCGGCGGCGGGGCAGCGGCGGCCACGACCGGTGTCGGCGCGGGGCTGATGACGGTTTCCATGCCGGTGCGCATGTCGCGGTCGATGACCGCCACCACCAGAACCAGCACGCCGGCGCCGGCAGCCAGTTGCAGCAGCCGGCGCCGGTTGCGACCGGGGGCGGCGGGCCGCGTCTCGTCGCCGGCTGCAATCTGGCGCAGGCCGGCGCGGGTGCGGGCGATGACGCGCGAAAGCGGATCGGGACCGGCAGAGGCTGTTGCGAACGGGCTTCCGCCCGCCGCCGGCGCCCCGGCTGCGACGACGGGCGGCACAGGCGCAGCCGCGCGGGCAGCCGCCATGGCGAGCGGCGCCGCGGGCGCAGGGTCCTCGGGGCTTTCGGCCTCGCCGGCGCCGATCTCGGCATCGAGGTCGGCGAGGGCATAATCGGGGCGGGCCGGAGCCACCGGACGGTTGCCGGCGGGCGAGGGCGCGGCGCGCAGCGCGGCGATGCGGTTGACGGCGGCGCGGGCGCGGCGCACGGCATCTTCCGGGCGCGGGGTACGCGGCGCCGGCGCGGCCGCCGCCGCCGGGGCGGAGCGGCTTTCCGCGGGCGGCAGCCGCACGGCGGTTTCCGCCCGCGCCGCGGCACCGGCCGGTCCGGCCACGGCACTTGCCCGAGCGGTGCCTGCC
>NZ_DAISHT010000199.1:1569-6094 GCF_036822375.1 Pseudoxanthobacter sp.
GAGCGGTGCCTGCCTGAGCGGCACTTGCCTGCACGGCACTTGCCTGCACGGTGCTTGCCTGCTCGACGGCCTGCTGGAGCCGGGCCAGCTCGTGCTTCAGCCGCAGGGCCAGCGGATCGGCCGCCGCGGCGGCATATGCGCTGTCCCGCGGGGTGGCCGCAGCCGGCGCAAAGGCGGCGGTCGGCGTGGGGGTAACTGCGGCCGCGGCCGGCACCGGGGCGGCCGCCGGAACAGGCGCGCCATGCGCCGGTCGCGCGGCGGCAAGCTGCGTCACCTGCGCGGCAAGCGCGCTGATGCGCGGCTGCAGGGTGGCCGTGATGCGCTCACCCAGCGCTTCCACGGCGCTTTCGGCGGCCCGCACTGCGGCGGCATCGGCATCGGCCGGATGGTTGCCGATGGCGGTTTCCAGCGCGGCCAGCCGGCCGGCAAGGGCGCTCACCACGGCGGTGAGATCGGCCGGCGCGTTGTGCTCCACCGCCTCGGCTACCGCCTGCAGCGCGCTCGTCACGTCATCGAGACGCTGGTCGAGACGGGCGATATCGTGGCCGGCGGCGGCGGTGTCGATCCGGGCGGCAAGGGAATCGATGCGGTCGCCGAGATGGGCGGTTTCCAGCCCCGTGGCCTCGATGGAGTCGGCCAGCCGGTCAAGCTGGCCCTGAAGCGCCGCCTGCGCGGCCCGCGCGAGCGCGTGATCCTCGTCCTGACGCTGCAGAACGGCATCGAGCCGGCCGATCAGCCGGGTCTCAAGGCCGGGCGCGGGCAATTGCGTGGCAAGGCCGGCCACCTCGGAGCGCAGGTCGCCGACATCGTCCATCACCTGTCCGATATCGGTGCGCATGGCCTGCATGCCGGCATCGCTGCCCTGCCACACCTGCTCCAGCCGGGCGCCGATGGCCTCCAGCCGGGCTTCCAGCATTTCGTCGGACTGCGGACGCAGGCGGGGGGCCTCGGCCTGAGCCGCCGGCCGGCTGCGCGGGGGGGCGGCAACCGGGGCGCGGGCCGGGGCCGGCTCCTCATCGGCCGCGGTGGCGGCGTTGGTGCGGATCGGCGGGCCTTCGGCAAGGGCGCGCACATGGCGGCCGATATCGTCCAGCGCCTCCAGCATGGCATCGAGGCCGGTCGTCGCCGGTGCGGCGGCATCCACGGCGCTGCGGCGCGCGGCGGCGGTGCCGGCCAGCAGGTCGCGGGCGGAAAGCGCAGCCTGCCGGGCACCGTCGAGACGGGCGGGCGTGAGCGGGCGCAGGTCCACACCCCGGCCGGCGGCCGGAGCGCGCTCGCCGGGAGGCGCGGCAAACCACAGATCGTCGAGTGTGGCGTCGGCTGCGGAAACCGCCGGACGCGCCCGCACGGCCTGCCGCGCCGGAATAGCGCGCAGGCTGGCCCGTCCCGCAGCGGTGCCGGGGGTGGACATCGGATCTTCCGGATCGGGATAGCGGCGGCTGCGGGCCGCGGTGCGCGGCGCTGCGGCCTCGGGGCGAACCGCATCGGCAGAGCCCGGCACGCGCGCCTCCCGCCCGAATCGCTCGCGGTTGCCTCGCCCGGCGCCTGACCCGTCAATTGGCATCGCTGCCCTTCCTGATGAAACTGCCCGGCCCGCGGGCCGGCCGGAAAAGCCGGCTTGCCGGAAACCGGCGCCCGCCGGCCCGACACCGCAGCCGCTGCACGCGAATCAGGCCGCCCGGCCATACCCCGATCATTTCGGGATCATGGTTAGCAACCTGTTAACATCTTGAGACTCTGCCCCATTCGCCTGTGGTTGAAAAGGGTTGGCCGGGCTTTCCACCGCGCCGTCCCCCGCCTTGTTGCCGCGCGGGCACGGTGGTGCCACGGCGCCCTTTGCCGGTAACGGCGTGTGAAACAACGGTGACGTATGCGTAAGCGCGGCGTAAAATCGCGGCGGAAAGCGTGCCGTCGCGGCGAACCGCTCGCAGTGGTGCCGGCTGAGGAGGAGACCATGGAGGAACTGGATTTAATCGGCGATACGCCCGGCCGCGATGGCGGGACGGAGCGCGGCCAGCTCCAGACCGCCTACACGATCGGCGAGCTTGCCCGCGAATTCGGCGTCACGCTGCGCACCCTGCGGTTCTACGAGGATCGCGGGCTTATCAACCCGCGCCGCGAGGGGGCGGCGCGCGTCTACAGCCGCCGCGACCGGGCGCGGCTGAAGCTGGTGCTGATGGGCAAGCGCGTGGGCCTTTCGCTGGCCGAGATCAGCGAAATGCTGGCGCTCTATGACCTGCGCGACGGGCAGGTTGGCCAGATGCGGGCTGCCGTGGAGCGCTTCCAGACCCAGATCGGGGTTCTGGAAAGCCAGAAGCGCGATATCGAGCAGGCTATCGACGACCTGAAGCGCACCGTGGCGCTGGTCTCCGGCATGCTGCGCGAGCGCGAGGGGCGCGAGGGCTGACAGGGCGCTCGGCCGGCACGGGGGGCGTCCGCCTGCCATCGCGATCTGCCGGCGTATCGGGGCCGTCTGCGCATCGATGTCCGCCTGTGTATCGGTGTCCGCAGGTCGATCGACTTGCGCCTGCGCATCGCCTTGCGCCAGCCGCCGCCGCGCCTGCCATCGCTGCGCCCGATTTCGCTGAAACCAATTCACGGGTCGTTATTCCGCCCGCTGTCGCTGCCCGGTCGCCCGGTCTCAGGGCGCGGCGGCCGGTGCGGCCCGCACATTGTCCTCCGAGAGGGAGAGCCGACATGACCCTGTCTCCGCCGCTGCGCCGCCCGGTGCGCGGCCGCCAGCCGATGGCGCTCGTTGCCGCCGCTGCGGCCGCCCTGCTGACGCTCGCTCCCGCCGGTGCACGGGCCGAAGATGCGCTGCCGGCCGGCACCGCCGACGAGCGCGGGCCGGTCGAACTGGTCTTCGTGCAGCAGGCGGCCGGCCTGAAATTCGACGGCAAAACGCTGACGCTGGAGGGCGTGGCGCCGACCACGACGCTGTTTTCCAGCCGCCCGGAACCGACGGTCGGCCAGATCACCACGGCGCAGTTTGTCAAGTTGTGGACGGCGGCGCAGGACGGCTTCAAGAAAGACCCGCCGAACGCCTCGCTGACCTTCATTGCCGACAAGTCGGCCCATCCGGTTACCGTTGAGCTGGTCAATGTCTCCGGCAGCGGCGATACGCTGTCTTATTCCATCAACGTGCTCGACGGCACGTTGCCGGAAAGCGCCGGCGCGGTTTCCATTGCCGTCGATCCGGTGTTCTGGCGCCCGCCGGCCGGATGGAACGGGCCGTTCCTGATCTGCCGCACGTCGCCCTACTGGGGCAGCCGGCTGTGCCGCGGCGGGTGGTGAGGCGGGCTCAAGCTTCCCGCTGAACGAATATCAGGCATGCATGTTTCCGGCACCGGCTGCGCCCGTCGCAGCCGGTGCTTTTTGCATGCGTATAAAACAGGCGCAAAAAAACCAAAGCCCCTCAAACGGTTGTTTGGTGGAGTTGCGATAAAATTTTCGCAACTGCGCTGTAAACGATTTTGCAGTGCGTACCTCGGCCTTGCGCGAGGCTGGCGGGCGAGCCTTGACCATCGGCCGTTGCGCTGCCATCTCTTAAACCACGCCGCACGTTGTTCTCGTGCCGCGCCGCCCTTCCTGGGCGTTTCCTCCCTTGACTCGGGCCGTCGACGCTTTGCGGACGGCCCTTTTTCTTGCCCTCAACACAGTCAATACGCTGCAACCGGATGTGTCGGCTGACATCCGTTGCATCTGCATGTCGAAATCCCCTGCCGGCATTTGCGCGATGGCGCCGTTTGCTGGCCGCGGCCGGCGGTTTTTCAGCGCCGGTCCCCAAACGGGTTCTTGACGTGCTGCGCTGCACATGCGAATGTTGCGGTGCGATAAGCTTCTTGCTGTTTCGCAGCCCTCCTTGGGCGTTTCCTCCCTTGACTTGGGCCGCCTGCCTTGTGCCGGTGGCCCTTTTTCTTTTCCGGCTTTCTGCGCGCGGGCGGCCGATATGGCCCCGGATGCGGGTTTGTGAACGATTACATGCGGGATTCCGCAGGCCTTGTGCCGGCTGCCCGCCGGCCGGCCGGCGGGTGCCGCCGATGCGGCAGCTGCCCGGTCACGAATTTGTGCGATGCAAAATACAGCGCGCCGGAAGGCCGCTCAGGCAGCGGTTTTTAGACGAAAGTATAACGGGGTTGTGGCGTGCGTCGTCGTGCAAGCGACTTTGCAAAAGAGCGTTACGCCAAGGTGTTCGGGTATAGTCCGGCAGCGAATGCGGCGCAGGCCGGCGCGCCGCGGCCCGGCAGCGGATCGTTACGCCGCCAGCGTGCAGGTGCGAACCGCTGCCGCAATATTTCCTTGACGGGGCGGGGGCACTCGGTCATCGTTGCAGTGCGAGACAGCTGCCGTGCTGCATCGCATGCCCTTCCGGGCGTTTCCTTCCCAAGACTTTCTGGCCGCCTCGGCATTTCGGGGCGGCTTTTCTTTTGCCCGTTCGCGGCAACGGCACAGGCGGCCGGCCGGCGCGGTTCCGGCAAGGTCTTGTCCGGCAGGGTCTTGGCGGAGTTCTGGCGGGGGAATGCGG
>NZ_DAISHT010000200.1:0-2694 GCF_036822375.1 Pseudoxanthobacter sp.
AGCCGCCGGCCCTCGTCTCCGCCGCCCGCCATATCGACCACGAGCACCTGAAGGATGCCCTCGCCCGCCTGATGGCCGCCGAGGCCGACCCGCCGCGGCGCGGCGACGACACCGCCGAGACGCTGGAAACGCTGCTGGTCGATATCTGCGTTCTGGCCACGCCGAACGAAAAGCTGCGCGATCTGATCCGCAACAACCTGCTGCCGGTTGCCGCCGCCGAGCGCCTGCTGCGCCAGCTCGGCCTGCCGGGCGACCACGCCGCCATCACCGAACAGCGCCTTGTCGTGGAACTGATGCTGCGCGGCGCCCACGAGGCAGCCGCCGCCATGATGGACGCACACCTCGACGCCACCATGAACCGCAACATCGCGCAGATGAAGATCGTCGCCGTCATCCCGAGACCGCAGACGATCCCCGCTTACCTGACAGCAATAAGCTGATCGTCATCGATATTACTTACAATACGGATTTTATTACGTAATTATTGTTGACGAACGATCCGTTTCGTCTGACTATTCAGGCCCGAACATTCATTTTTGTCCGAGGCTTGAGATGACCACCAGACCGCAGGCGGAAGCCATTCTGAAGATCGATGCCCCTCATGTCCGCGTCACCGAATTCCGCTTCGCGCCGGGCGCCGAAACCGGCTGGCACCGCCATGCCGTCGATTATGTCGTGGTGCCCCTCACCGACGGCACCGTGGATGTGGAGCTGCCCGGCGGCGAGGTGATGCGGGCCGAGAACAAGGCCCATGTGCCCTATACCCGCCTTGCCGGCGTGGAACACAACGTCATCAATGCCGGCGACGCCCCCTATGCGTTCCTTGAGATCGAAATCCTCTCGCCCGGCGGCGCCGCGGCGTGCAGCCACGGGGTGCTGCAGGCCGGGTGAAGGCGCCCGGCAGAGGAAGAAACACGGCGCCGGGCGGTTCCCCGCCCGGCGCCGCTGTCATTTTCAGGCGCCGAGCGTGGCGCGGCAGGCCGAGGTCGCGGCCGCATCGATGGCCAGCGTTTCGTCGGCGGCCGTTCCGGTGAACACCACGCCGTAAACGTCGCGGGCACGCACTTCGGTCTCGTAGCCTTCCAGCACGTCCTTCAGCACCCGGCGCGGATCGCGCTCCAGCGGATTGCCGTAGCCGCCGCCGGCGGTGTGGTTGCCGCGCACATATTCGCCGGGCTGCAGCTGCACATTGACGATGTTCGGCAGCTCGCTCTCCGAACCGTCCGGGCGCACATGGAAGTGCCGGGCGCAGGTGCCGTCCTGCCCGCCGCGCACGCCCTTCGGCGCATAGTGCGTGCCGTCGCACGGCCACAGCACGTCCATGGCCGAGTGCGTCGGGCCGTAGGCGAGTTCCATGGCCGGCGCGCCGCGGTGACGGCCGGCACCGGCCGTGCCCGGCACCATGCGCAGGAAGCGGAACTCCATCGGGTGCTTCAGCTCGTCGATCTCCACCGAGTCGCGATACATCAGCCCGCCCACGACCGGCAGCGCATAGGTCGGCCAGCCATCGGCACCGGGCGCGCCGGGGCCGCCGGCGCTGGCGATGATGAGCTGGTTGACATAGGCCCCGTCGGCGCTGCGATCGTCCTTGCCGGACACCACCGCAAAGCCGGCGCCCATGCCGAGCCCGCCTTCCGCCAGCCCGAAGCCGTCGCCGATCTGTGCGAACGAGGACTGGACGATATTGATGAGACGGTCGGCGATGTTGGTGGTCGCCACCGAGCAGGAGTGCGGGAACTGCGGCCGGCCGGCAACCGAACCGTCCTTCAGCGCCACCGAGACCCGGCGGAACGAGCCGGAATTGCGCGGCACCGTGGAATCGATGGAGTTGAACACGCCGGCGATGGTGGAGGACGTGGCGCAGGCCTCGCTCTCGTTGAAGCCGCAGTCGACGTTGCCGACATTGTCGGTGAGGTCGAGGTCGATCATCGCCTCTTCAGGGCGGATGTTGACCGTCACCTTCAGCGGAATGCCGTCCGGCAGCAGCGAGCCGAACGGATCGTGCGCGCCGGTGTTGGTCAGCGTTGCCGCCGGCAGCTTGCGGATGGCGGCGATCATGCGCTGTTCGGAATAATCGAACCAGTCGCGGATGAACTGCTTGATCCGCTCGCGGCCGTATTTCTCGCACAGCTCCTTCAGCCGGCGCTCGCCGACGCGGGCGCAGCCGATGCCGGCCAGAAAGTCGCCGTACCACTGCGAGGGCACGCGGATGCGCGAACGGCACATCCGGACGATGTCGTCTTCCATCTGGTAGTCGCGCTGCACGCGCACCGCCGGGAAGATCAGCGCCCCTTCCTCGTACTGGTCGCGGGCGCCGGCCGAATAGGTGGTCGGCAGCGCGTTGCCGATATCGGCCTGATGGGCCTTGGCGACCGTGGTGAAGAGGTGCTCGCCCTCGAAAAACACCGGCACGAGGAAGGTGTGGTCGGCAGCGTGGGTGTTGCCGGTATAGGGATCGTTGTGCAGGTAGCAGTCGCCCTCGCGGATATCCCCCTTGTGGAACTCCGTCATGGTGCGGGTCTGCATGTGGCTGCCGAAAATGTGGATCGGCAGGCCCTCGGCGGCGGCCAGCAGGTGGTTGTCGCCGGTGCAGATGGAGCACGAGAAGTCGCGGGCGCTGTTGATCACCGCCGAACGGGCGGCGCGCAGCAGCGTGTGGGTCATCTCGCGCACGATGCCATCGATGCGGTTGGC
>NZ_DAISHT010000200.1:2794-4862 GCF_036822375.1 Pseudoxanthobacter sp.
GCCGACAGCGCCGAGGCGACCTTGGGCAGGATGACGTTCTGGCAGCCGAGTTCGGCGGCGATCGTCATGATGTTGATGCCCGCCGCGCCGCCGCCGGCAATGATGGTGCTCTCGCGCGGGTTGACGCCCTCGTTGATGGTGATGTCGGCGATGGCCCGCATCATCAGGTCGGACGCGAGGCTGAGGATGCGGAAGGCCGCCTCCTCAACGCTGAGGCCGATGCGCCCGGCCACGGTGGCGATGGCCTTGCGGGCCGCCTCCACGTCCAGCGTCATGCGGCCGCCGAGGAAGTAGTCGGGGTCGAAATAGCCGAGCACGGTGGCCGCATCGGACACCGTCGGCAGCGTGCCGCCGCGGCCGTAGCAGGCCGGGCCGGGTTCCGCGCCGGCCGACTGCGGGCCGACGCGCATCAGGCCGCCCTCGTCGATCCACGCGATGGAGCCGCCGCCGGCGCCGATGGAGCGCATGTCCACCGCCGAGATGCCGAGCAGGTCGCCGGTATACATCGGGCCGAGCCAGGTATCGCGGGTGAAGGTCAGGCGGCCGTCGCGCACCAGTCCGACGTCGAAGGTGGTGCCGCCGGTGTCGCAGATGATGACGTTGTCGCCCAGTCCTTCAAGCTGCGAGAAGGTGAGGCCGGCAATCGGCGCCATCGCCGGGCCGGACCCGACGGTGTGGATGGGCTTTTCCACCAGCGCATCGACATGGTTGCAGCCGCCCTCGGTGGTGCTGACGAGCAGCTTGCCCTCGAAGCCGGCGGCGCGCAGATCCTTCTCCAGCCCGCGCAGGTGATCCTGCATCAGCGGCTTCAGCGAGGCGTCGATGGCCGTGGCGGAGGCGCGGCGATATTCGCGCACCACCGGCACGAGGCGGTGCGACAGGGTGTAGGGCACGCCCGGCAGCAGTTCGTCCAGCAGTTCGCCGAAGCGCTGTTCGTGCGCCGGATTGGCGACCGACCACAGGAAGCACACCGCAACGGCTTCAAAGCCGCGGCGGCCGAGTTCCGCGATGACCTTGCGCGCGCCCGCCTCGTCGAAGGCGGTGGCGACAGAGCCGTCGGCGCGGATGCGCTCGCTGACCTCGAAGGTGTGACGCCGCGCGATATAGGGGTCGGGATAGTCCTGCGAGAAGTCGTGCGGATTGAACTTGCCGCCTTCCTTCAGCAGCAGCACATCCGGAAAGCCGGCCGTCGTCACGAAGGCGGTGCGGGCGACCGTCTTGGTCACGATGGCGTTGGTGGCCCGCGTCGTGCCGTAGATCAGCATCTCGGTCGCCGCCAGCAGTTCTTCCAGCGAGATGCCGAGCTGCACCGCCGCCGACTGGATGGCCTCGCGCATGCCGAGGAAGATGCGGTCGCGCGTCGTCAGCGCCTTGCCGATGGTCAGCGTGCCGGCTTCGTCGCGCACGATCACATCCGTGAAAGTGCCGCCGGTATCGACGGAAATGCGATATTGCATGGGTCTCTCCGAAGGTATCGGGCAGGTGAACCGGCGACCGGGATCGTTTCCATGCCGCCTGCCCCGTGCTTTCCGCAAAGGAAGCCGGACGCAGACCGGCACGGAGCGCCCGGTCGGGGCCGCCCCTGCTCAGATCGACATCTTTTCTTGTCTCGACTGCTGTCGATTGTCGTGAATGCGCACGGGCGATAACCGGACCGGTGCCCGGATTTCCATCCCTGCGATAACCAATCCTAGCAAGCCGACCGGGCTGCGTTTGTTTGCTGCCGACCAACCGCTTGGACGAAACCGGCTTCCCGCCGGCCGGCCGGGGCGGCGGCAGCCTTCTGCCCACGGATTGAGCGCTGCGACCCGCAGATGGCGCAAAAAATCACCTGTCGGATGACCGCCGACGGCGATAGGATTTCTGTGCCGCCGTAAGGTCCGGCCGCCTGCGGGCGCCGTGTTTTTCCTTTCGGTCAAAGACTTAGCGTGCCGGACCCGCCCTGCGGAAAGCGGCGCTGCAGCCGGCAACGGCGCAGGAGGGCACGGCGGCCGGTGCAGGCCGTTTCTTCATTCAGGGCCCGGGGAGGGACACGATGCCGACAGCCGAGCCGCCAATCGTCATGACG
>NZ_DAISHT010000200.1:4962-6036 GCF_036822375.1 Pseudoxanthobacter sp.
TCAGCGCCCCTGCACCTCTGCAGCCGGCTGCCCCGTTATCCGCGCCCCGGAGATCTGGTGATGATGCCTGTCGCCCTCGCTGATCCGGCCCCCGGCGCCCGCATCGACGTGGAGGCGCTGCACGCCTCGCGCCGGCGGCGGGCGTGGATCGACACGCTCTATGAATATTATTATCCGCTCGATGCCAGTCTGGCGGACGGGTTCCGCTTCGGCCGTCTGGCCGTTGCCGATGTCGGGCCGGTGCGCATCGGACGGGTGGAATCGGATGCGATGTTCGTCGACCGCAGCGGCAGCCACGTCAGCCGCGGCGTGCACGACTTCTATTTCCTGCCGCTGCCGGAGGAAGGCCCGCTGGTGCTGCACCAGCGCGGCCGCAGCGCCCGTATCGGCCCGCAGGAGGTGGCGTTCGTGGGAACCACAGAGGCCTATTCCTACGACCAGCCCGGCGCCAACAAGAGCCACACGCTGCGCATTCCCGGCGCGGCGCTGCGCGCGCGCATCCGTAATGTCGACGACTGGACCGCGCGCACCTTCGTCGCCGCCAGTCCGATGACACAGGTCTTTCTCGATTTCGCCCGCTCGTTCTGCCGCAACGGCCTTGCGACCGAAGCGCAGATGAACCCGCGCCTGACCGATCCGCTGCTGGACCTGCTCGCCCTCGTGGTTTCCAGCGCCGATCAGAGCACGCAGGAAAGCGCAGTGCGGCTGGCGCACCGGCAGCGGGCCCTGCATCTGGTGGAGAGCCGCTTCCGCGACCCGGACCTCGATGCCACCGGCATCGCAGCCTCTCTGGGTCTGTCGGAGCGCTACCTGCAGAAGATCTTCGCCGAGCGCGACGAGACCGTTTCCGCCATCATCCGCAGCCGCCGCATTGCGGAAGCCTGCCGCATGCTCGCCAACCGCAGCGCCTCGCGGGCCTCGATCTCGTCCATCGCCTACGCCGTCGGCTTTTCCGACCCCGCGCATTTCAGCCGCGTGTTCCGCCGCGAAACCGGCGTGGCGCCGGTGCATTATTCGGCCGGCTGACGCAAGACGGCCGGGCCCCGGGGGCCCGGCCGTTGTCCTCACCGGCTG
>NZ_DAISHT010000201.1:0-6032 GCF_036822375.1 Pseudoxanthobacter sp.
CCCCGTGCGGCTGCGCCGGCTGCTTGGCCCCGTGCGGCTGCGCCGCAATGCGCAGCCGGGCCCGCTCCGGTAGTGTGCCCGCGGATGGCCGGGGCGGTTCCGCCCCGCCTGCGCGCGCCGGCGCGGCAGGAGGCGTGTGCGGCCGGCCCTGCGGAATGGAGACGACCATGAGCGACACCCCCCGGATGCAGGATGCCGGCGCCGCGCAGCCGGTGCTTTCCCTCGCCGGCACCGTGATGCACACGCCCGAGCGCGGCATCATCGAAATCTACGAGGATGCCCTCGTCGAGGTCGGCGCCGACGGCCGCATTCTGGCGGTGGTCGATGCCGCCGATGCGGAGCGCGCGCCGCGCGCGGCGGCCGCCGCTGCCGCCGGCCGGCTGGTGACGCTGCGCGCCGGGCAGGTGCTGCTGCCGGGGCTGGTGGACCTGCACGTTCACGCCCCGCAGTGGCCGCAGCTCGGCAAGGCGCTGAACCTGCCGCTGGAACAGTGGCTGGCGCAGGCGACCTTTCCCCTTGAGGCGCGCTATGCCGACCTCGGCTTTGCTGCGCGCGCCTACGAAAGCCTCGTGGAAAGCCTGCTCGCCAACGGCACCACGACCGCGCTCTATTTCGGCTCTCTGCACCTTGAGGCGACGAAGCTGCTGGCGGAACTCTGCCACAGCCGCGGCCAGCGCGCGCTGATCGGCAAGGTGGTGATGGACGATCCGGCGCTGTGCCCGGATTTCTATCGCGATGCCGCGCCGGAGGTGGCCATTGCCGAGACCGAGGCGTTCATCGACCATGTCGAGGCGCTGTCGGGCCGCGGCGGACGCGTGCGCCCGGTCGTGACACCGCGCTTCATTCCGGCCTGCACGGATGCGGCGCTGAAGGGGCTTGGCGAACTTGCCGCCCGGCGCGGCGTCCACATCCAGTCCCATGTTTCGGAAAGCGACTGGGAGCACGATTTCGTGCTGGCCCGCACCGGCCGCACCGACACCCGCGCGCTGGAAGCGTTCGGCCTGCTCGGCCGCCACACCGTGCTCGCCCACGGCAACTTCATCTGCGACGACGACATGGAGGCGCTTGCCGGCTGCGGCGCCGGCATCGCCCATTGCCCGCTCTCCAACGCCTATTTTTCCAACGCGGTGTTCCCGCTCGCCCATGCGCTGGAAAAGGGCGTGAACGTCGGCCTCGGCACCGATATTTCCGGCGGGCCGGATGCCTCGCTGTTCTCCGTCGCCCGTCACACGGTTGCCGCCTCGCGGCTGCTGAACGACGGCGTCGATGCCCGCCTGCCGGCCGCCACGCGCGGGCGGATGAACGCGGCCGTCGATATCGCCGAAGCCTTCTGGCTGGCCACCGCCGGCGGCGGCATTGCCCTCGACCTGCCGGTCGGCGTCATCGCGCCGGGCTATGCCTTCGACGCCATCGTCGTCGACACGACGCACCCCGACAGCGACCTGACGATCTGGCCCGACCTCGACGAGCCGCAGGACATCTTCCAGCGCA
Source organism: Pseudoxanthobacter sp. (assembly GCF_036822375.1). Lineage (NCBI taxonomy): Bacteria > Pseudomonadati > Pseudomonadota > Alphaproteobacteria > Hyphomicrobiales > Segnochrobactraceae > Pseudoxanthobacter > Pseudoxanthobacter sp. Next base: position 1,492 of record NZ_DAISHT010000201.1, read on the forward strand.
TCCTCTATTCCGCCACGCGGGTGAACGTGCGCCGGGTGTGGGTGGACGGGCGGCTGGTCGCCGACAAGGATGCCGGCCTCGACTGGGACTGACGGGCGCGCCCCGGCCGGTTCCGCGCTATGCTGCCCGCCGCAGCCGCAGAACCGGAGGGAGGGCCCCCATGCAATCGAAGATCATCGGCACCACGATGCCGGTCCTTGAACTGACGCTGGCGCCCGGCGAGCGCATCATCGCCGAGTCCGACCAGTTGTCGTGGATGGCCGGCGACATCGCCCTCAACACCACCACCGCCACGGCCGGCGGCGGCGGCTTTCTGGGCGTGTTCAGCCGGGTTCTGGGGGGCGGCGGGCTGTTCATGACCGAGTTTTCGGCCGGGCAGGGCGCGGCCATGGTGGCGTTTGCCGCGAAAATTCCGGGCGAAATCCGCGCCGTGCCGCTGACCGGCGGAGCCGTCTTCCTGCACCGCCACGGCTTTCTGTGCGGCACCGAGGGGCTCAGCGTCGGCGTCGGCTTCCAGCAGACGCTTGGCGCCGGCCTCTTCGGCGGTAACGGCTTCATCCTGCAGAAGGTGGAGGGGCAGGGAACGGCGTGGGTCGCCCTCGGCGGCGAGGTGGTGATCTACGATCTCGCCCCCGGTCAGGAACTGCTGGTGCATCCCGGCCACGTCGGCATGTTCACCGACGGCGTCGGCTTCGAGATCACCACCGTGCCGGGCATCCGCAACATGATCTTCGGCGGCGACGGGCTGTTTCTGGCCCGCCTCACCGGGCCCGGCACCGTGCTGCTGCAATCGATGCCGATGCCCAACCTTGCCCATGCGCTGGAGCCCTATCTGCCCCAGCCGGGCAACCGCTGAGCGGCAGCCGCCTCACGCCGGCGGAATGAAAACCTGCGAGACGGTCTGGAACACCTCCATCGCCTCGCAGCGTGCGCTGTGGGCGGCCAGCGCGGGCAGCCGCGCGGCATCGAACAGCGCGGGGTGGGCCTCTTTCAGAAAGCGCAGCGCGCAGGCCAGCGCCACGTCGGCGTGGTTCAGCCGCGGGCCGAACAGGAACGGGCCGGGGCGGGCGGCGCGGATCGCCTCCAGCGCCGCCAGCACGTCGCCGACCTGTGTCTGGCAGCGGGCGATCCACAGCGGCGAGGTCGCCTCGTGCAGGGCCCGCTCATAGACCAGCGCGACCGCCTTGTCGGCAAGGCCGGTGGAAAGGGCGGCGATCTTCAGCGCCTGCCGCCGCTCCAGCCCGTGGCGGGCGATCAGCGCCTGATCGCGGCCGACGCTGTCGTCGAGATGATCGAGGATGGCGGAGGATTCGATCAGCACCTCGCCGTCGTCCAGCACCAGCGTGGGCACCCGGCGCAGCGGGTTGAAGCGGGCGATGGCCTCGGCATCGGAGAAGGTCGACCACGGCTTGTGCTCGAAGGCGATGCCGTAGAGCCTCAGCGCGACGCCAACCCGGCGCACGAACGGGGAATCATACTGGCCGATCAGAATCATGGGACGACAGGCTCCGGAACGGGGCATCGCGCCGGCAGGTCCGCCGCCGGCGCGTCAGAGGATGCGCCGCGTCCGTGCGGCGGGCAAGGGGCGGGAGAGCCGCTGCCCGCCGTCCGGCCTCAGATATCCAGATCGTGCGCGAAGCGCGCGCGTTCCTGAATGAAGCGGAAGCGCGCCTCCGCGCTGGTGCCCATCAGGCGTTCCACGGCGGCGACGGTTTCGGCCGGGTTTTCCGCGTCGGCGGCAACGCGCAGAAGGGTGCGGCTGCGCGGGTCCATGGTGGTCTCGCGCAACTGGTTCGGCAGCATCTCGCCGAGGCCCTTGAAGCGGCCGACATCCACCTTGCCGCGCTTGTCGAATACGCGGGCGATGATGTGCTCGCGCTCCGCGTCGTCGCGGGCATAGAGCGTCCTGGCCCCCTGCGTCAGCCTGTAGAGCGGCGGGGCGGCGAGGAACAGGTGGCCATTGCGGATCAGCTCCGGCATCTCGCGGTAGAAGAACGTCACCAGCAGCGAAGCGATGTGGGCGCCGTCGACATCGGCGTCGGTCATCACGATCACCCGCTCGTAGCGCAGATCCGTTTCGCGGTAGGATGAACGGGTGCCGCAGCCGAGCGCGGTGATGAGGTCGGAAAGCTGCTGGTTGGCCGAGAGCTTCTCCCGCCCGGCGCTGGCGACGTTGAGAATCTTGCCGCGCAGCGGCAGCACCGCCTGATTGGAGCGGTTGCGGGCCTGCTTGGCGGAGCCGCCGGCCGAATCGCCCTCCACGATGAACAGTTCGGTGCCGCCGGCGGCCGAAATGGTGCAGTCGGCCAGCTTGCCCGGCAGCCGCAGCCGCCGCGTGGCGGAGCGGCGGGCAACTTCCTTTTCCTGCCGCCGCCGCATGCGCTCTTCGGCGCGCTCGGCGATGGCGTCGATCAGCGTGGTGGCGCGCTGGGGATCGGCCACCAGCCAGTGCTCGAAGGCATCGCGCACCGCCCCTTCCACGATGCGGGCGGCATCGACGGTCGCCAGCCGCTCCTTGGTCTGGCCGACGAATTCCGGCTCGCGCACGAACACCGACAGCAGAGCGCCGATGGTGTTGCCGACGTCTTCGGTGGTGATGTTGCCGGCGCGCTTGTTCTGGGTGCGCTCGGCGTGGGTCTTGATGCCCTTGATCAGCGCGGTGCGCAGGCCCTGCTCATGGGTGCCGCCTTCCGGCGTCGGCACGGTGTTGCAGTAGGACTGCACGAAACCGTCATCGGGAATGAAGGCGACCGCCCATTCAACGCCGCCGTGGCCGCCGGTGCGCCCGGTGCGGCCGCTGAAGGTGGCCTCCACCACCTTTTCCGTGCCGGCGAGCCGCTCGGTCAGATAGTCGGCGAGGCCGCCGGGAAACACGAAGGTGGCGTTTTCGGGCACCGGGCTGGCCGGGTCGATGCGCTCCGGCGCGCAGCGCCAGCGGATTTCCACCCCGGCGAACAGATAGGCCTTGGCACGCGCCATGGCGAGCAGCCGCGCCGGCTGGAAATGCAGTTCGGTGCCGAAGATCTCCGGGTCGGGCAGAAAGCGCACCGCGGTGCCGCGGCGGTTCATCACCTCGCCCATTTCGCGCAGCGGCCCGACGGGCAGGCCGCGCGAGAAGCTCTGGCGATAAAGCCGGCGGCCGCGCGCCACCTCCACGTCGAGTTCGACGGAAAGCGCGTTGACCACCGAAACGCCGACCCCGTGCAGGCCGCCGGAGGTCTCGTAGACCTTGGAATCGAATTTGCCGCCGGCGTGCAGCGTCGTCATGATCACTTCCAGCGCCGACTTTTCCGGAAAGCGCGGATGGGGATCGACCGGAATGCCGCGGCCGTTGTCGGCGACGGTCAGCGAGCCGTCGGCATTGAACGAAACCTCGATCCACGAGGCATGGCCGGCCACGGCCTCGTCCATCGAGTTGTCGATCACCTCGGCGAACAGGTGGTGCAGGGCGCGGGCATCGGTGCCGCCGATATACATGCCGGGGCGGCGGCGCACCGGCTCCAGCCCTTCCAGCACCTCGATGTCGGCGGCGGTGTAGCCGGCTTCGCCTGCGGCCTGTCGCTGCCGGGCCGCCTCGGCGCCGGCGCTGCGGCGGGCGGCGCGGGCCGCCGGGCCGGGCTCGGGCGCAGGGGCCGGGGTCTCCTTACCGGCGCCTTCGGCCGGGGGGACGGCGAACAGGTCCTCGTCGCTCATCATGCCTTCCGATCGTTCCCTGTCGTTGCCAGTCAAGGCGGCCGGCGTTGCAGTGGTGCCGGTCGCAATGTGCCATGGAATCGGCCGCGGTAACAGGTTTTGTTCCTGCCATGTTCCGGGCGAATCCGCCGGCCTCGTCTGTCGGTCTTTAGAGAGCGGCAGCCCGCCGGGCAAGTCGCCGGGCAGGTCGCCGGGCCGCGAACGGGGCCGGAAACCGCAGAGAAGCCGGGCTGTCGTCGGGTTTTGGCCGCCATTCGGCCCCGAGTCTGTGATGCTATGGCAACAGTCGCTCACGAGCCTGCGAGCGGCGCCCGTCGCGAGGCGGGGATGCCCCCATTCAGCCACAAACGGGCGTGAACGCTAGGCTCGTTAACGATTGAGGCGGGTCACCCCGGGGAACGGACCCCCGACCTGATCGGGAGCCCCTTTCGGGGCGCTAATCATCCGTTCACCGGAATCCGAGAGACGATGAACCCTGAGATCGCACGGCAAGATGACCTTAACGCCCTTTGCGGCGGAGTGGTTTGTGCGCAAGGCGCTTCCTTTGCGGGGGCGTGGGAGGCCATCGGGCCTTCGTCGGTGCGCACGGTGCTTGCGGCGGTCGGGCGATGGGGCGGCAGTGCCCTTCGTGCGCTGGCGGGTGGCGGGCCTGAGGTGGCCGCGGCCGGCCGCGGCGTGGCCCGCTCTCCGGTTCATCTGATGACGATGCTGCGCGAGGCCGCCGGGCGACCGGCTGCCGCCAGCAGGGACGCCGGCCGGCCCGCACGGGCTTTGCGGCGTCTTCCAGGGATTGGAACGGCGATGCGTGTTGTCGAGTTGCGTTTTGCCCTGGCGGTCATGATCGGGGC
>NZ_DAISHT010000202.1:0-5963 GCF_036822375.1 Pseudoxanthobacter sp.
TTCCTTGATGTCTTGCTGGGAAACCGTTGACGGAAAACCGCTGGCGCCCCGCGTCTTCCGGGTCTGCCAATTCTGAAACGAAGGGTTTCAGAGCAGTCCGGCATGTCCGAGGTTCGGACAGTGGTCGAAATAGAGAGGTCGAAGTCTCGGCCAAGTCCCCGGTATTGGCAGATTCCCGCCCTTACCGGCCGGCGGTAGGTAACACACTTTACCGGGCTTGACCAGAAGTCCGCCCGAAGGCGGACCGCCGGCCCCGCCCGTGCCTTCAGATCATCGCCATGCCGCCGTTGACGTGCAGCGTCTGGCCCGTCACATAGCCCGCCTCCGCGGAGGCGAGATAAACGACGGCAGCGGCGATTTCGTCGCCCGTACCAAGCCGTGCAGCCGGAACCTGACCCAGAATCGCATCCTTCTGCTCAGGCTTCAGCACATCGGTCATGGCGGTCTCGATAAAGCCGGGCGCCACCGTGTTGACGGTGATGTTCCGGCTGGCCACTTCCTTCGCCAGCGATTTGGACATGCCGATCATGCCTGCCTTGGCTGCGGCATAATTGCTCTGACCGGCATTGCCGGTCACGCCGACGACCGAAGTGATTCCGATGATGCGGCCATAACGCCGGCGCATCATGCCCTTGATGGCCGCACGCGAGAGGCGGAAGGCCGAGGTGAGGTTCACCTCCAGCACCTGATCCCACTCCTCGTCCTTCATGCGCATGAAGAGGTTGTCGCGGGTGATGCCGGCGTTGTTGACCAGAATGTCCAGCCCGCCCATGGCGGCCTCGGCCGCCGGCACCAGCCCGTCCACGTCGGCGCGATCGCCCAGATTGGCCGGCACCACATGCACGCGCTCGCCAAGGGCGGCCGCGACCTCTTCCAGCTTTTCGCGCCGTGTGCCGGACAGCGCCACGGTGGCGCCCTGCCCGTGCAGCGCACGGGCGACAGCCGAACCGATGCCGCCGCTGGCACCGGTGACAAGCGCAAAGCGGCCGGTCAGATCAAACATAAGTCAGGTCCCCATGCCGGGAGGCCGGGCCGGCAGCAAAAGCCCGCTGCGGCCGGCGGTTCATTCTTGTCGTCTCGGCCGGCCCGCGGGCCGGCGGGCGGACCACGTCAGGTCCGCCGCAAAATGTCAACCGGCGACGTTCTCGCCAAGCCGTTCGGCAAGCACAGCCACGTCTTCCGGCGTGTTCACAGCAAGCCCCTGTGCGCCCTTGACAATCCGTTTAGCAAGGCCGCTCAGCACGTTGCCCGCGCCAAGCTCCACAAAAAGATCGACGCCGTTCGCGCCCAGCCATTCCACGCTTTCGCGCCAGCGCACCGTGCCGCACACCTGTTCCACAAGCCGGGCGCGAATCTCTGCCGGGTCGGTGATCGGCCGGGCCAGCACGTTGGCCACCAGCGGCACCGACGGAGCGCGGATATCCACCTGCGCCAGCGCCTCGGCCATGGCATCGGCCGCCGGCTGCATCAGCGGGCAATGGAAGGGCGCGCTCACCGGCAGCAGCACGGCGCGCCGGGCGCCGTGGGCCTTGGCAATCTCGATGGCCCGTTCCACGGCACCGCGATGGCCGGAAACCACCACCTGCCCGGGCGCATTGTCGTTGGCGGCGGTGCAGACCTCGTCGCCGGCGGCCTCGGCCGCGACCGCGCGCGCGGTCTCAAGATCGAGCCCCAGCAGCGCGGCCATGGCGCCGGCACCCGGCGGCACGGCGGCCTGCATGGCATTGCCGCGCAGGCGCAGCAGACGGGCGGCATCGGCCAGCGACAGGCTGCCGGCGGCCGCCAGCGCCGAATATTCGCCCAGCGAGTGGCCGGCGACATAAGCCGCATGGTCGGCCAGCCGCACGCCGCGGGCTTCCGCCGCGCGCAGCGCCGCAATCGACACCGCCATCAGCGCCGGCTGGGCATTGGCGGTCAGCGTCAGCACCTCGTCGGGGCCTTCCCACAGCACGGCCGAGAGCTTCTCGCCGAGGGCGTCGTCGACTTCCTCGAAAACGCGGCGGGCCTCGGGAAAGGCCGCGGCCAGCGCCTGGCCCATGCCGACGGTCTGGCTGCCCTGCCCCGGAAACGTGAATGCCGTGCTCATTGCGCGCGCCCCAGCCTTTTCCTGCGCCCCGCGGCACCACCGGCGCCGGGGAAAATCCATCCGAACGGCGGCACGAAGCCGGCCGTTTCCGCCTGTCTCTCACCCGGCACGCACGGCGCCGCAGCCCGGAAGGCGGAGAGCAGCCGGGCCGCGCACAGAAGGCGCCTTGGCGGGCGGAAGTCAAGGGCTGCGGCCGGCCCTGCGACGCCGGCAAAGGCCCGATGGCGGCCATAAGACGACAAAAGAACATAAAGACGCCGCCACCGGGCCGGACCGGCCGGCATGCAGGCCCCGCGCACCGGCCGGCACAACCCGCCGTAAGGCCCCGGCCGCGGCCATGAGTCGGCCGCCGCCCGGCCGGCAAAAAAAGCAGGCGGCAGTGCGTCGGACCTGTCGCAACAGTGCGTTTCATTCTCACGCTGCCCGGCGCCTGCCCCGCCGGCGCGCGGGACGGCTCTGTCAGCAGCGCGATCAGTTCGGCGTCATCTCGCCTTCCGGATGATTGACGATGGCGCGCAACTGGCAGATTCTGGAACTGACCAGTTTCCAAAAAAGGAAGCCATTGTGGCCACCGCTTCTGCCTTCCGACGGCCGGCGTTTCGCCCGCAGCAGCCCGCCCGCGCCGCCACCGCGCTTGCCGCAACGCTGGCGGCGCTTCTGGTGGTTGCCGGCTGCAACAAGGCCGACAACGCACCGCGCGCCGCCGCCGGCAAACCGGAGGTGGGCGTCGTCACCCTGCATCCGCAGTCGGTCGCCATCACCGCCGAACTGCCGGGGCGGACCACCGCTTCGCTCACCGCAGAGGTTCGCCCGCAGGTCAGCGGCCTCATCAAGAAGCGGCTGTTCGTCGAGGGCGGCGAGGTGAAGGCGGGCGATCCGCTCTACCAGATCGATCCCGCCAGCTATCAGGCCGCCTACGACAGCGCGGTCGCCACGCGCGAGAAGGCGGAGGCCGCCGTGCCCAGCGCCGCCGCCAAAGTGACGCGCTATGAAGGCCTTGCCCGGCAGAACGCCGTGAGCAAGCAGGATCTGGACGATGCCGTTGCCGCGCTGGCGCAGGCGCGCGCCGAGGTGGCCGTCGCCAGAGCCAATGAAGAGACCGCACGCATCAATCTCAACTATACCACCATCACCGCGCCGATCGGCGGCCGCATCGATCGCTCGACGCTGACCGAGGGCGCGCTCGTGACCGCCAATCAGGACACGGCGCTGACCACCATCCGCACGCTTGATCCTATCAATGTCGATGTCACACAATCCGCCACCAACCTTCTGAACCTGCGTCAGGCGATCCGCGAGGGCCGGGTCCGGCTCTCCGGCAGCAATGTCAGCGTGCGTCTGCTGCTCGACAACGGCGAGGCTTATCCGCAGACGGGCCGGCTGGAATTCTCCGAGGCCAAGGTGAGCGAGACGACCGGCACCTATGCGCTGCGGGCGGAGTTTCCCAATCCGGAGCGGCTCCTGCTGCCGGGCATGTATGTCCGCGCGGTCGTGGAGGAGGGTATTGCCGCCAACAGCTTCGTGGTGCCGCAGCGCGCCGTTTCGCGCGATGCGCGCGGCGAGGCGACCGTGAAGATCGTCGGGGCCGACGACAAGGTGGAAGAACGCACCATCGAGGTGCAGGGCTCCGTCGGCAACAACTGGATCGTTTCCAGAGGCATTGCCGACGGCGACCGCGTGATCGTGGAAGGCCTGCAGATGGTGCGCGTCGGCGCCGCCGCCGCGCCGGTCGAGGTGGTGATCGACGAGAACACGGGCGAGGTCGGCGAGCGCAGACAGTCCGGGGCCGTCGAAACGCCGGCCGCCACGCAGCAGCGCGGGTGAGACCACACGATGTCGGCATTTTTCATCAACCGGCCCGTCTTCGCGTGGGTCATCGCCATCATCATCATGCTGGCGGGCGTGCTGGCGCTGCGCGAGCTGTCGGTGTCGCAATATCCGCAGATTGCCCCGACGACGGTCAAGATCCGCGCCACCTATCCCGGCGCCGATGCCCAGACGGTTGAAAACTCGGTGACCAAGATCATCGAGCAGGGCATGACCGGCATCGACAATCTCGACTACATGAGCGCCACCTCGACCTCCAGCGGGCAGTCGGATCTGACGCTCACCTTCACCAGCGCCGCCGACCCCGATGTGGCGCAGATGCAGGTGCAGAACAAGCTGCAGCTCGTCACCTCGCAGCTGCCGCAGATCGTGCAGTCGAGCGGGCTTTCGGTCACCAAGTCGTCGTCGGGCTTTCTCATGGTGGTCGGCTTCGTCTCCACCGACGGCAAGCTGACCAACACCGATCTGGCCGACTATGTCGACAGCACCCTGAACGACACGCTGCGCCGCGTGGAAGGCGTGGGCGACACCACGCTGTTCGGCTCCGGCTATGCGATGCGCATCTGGCTCGATCCCGACAAGCTGGCGAAATATGCGCTCATGCCGGGCGATGTGTCGTCGGCCATCGAGGCGCAGAACACGCAGGTGGCCGCCGGCCAGCTCGGCGGCCTGCCGCAGCGCGCCGGCCAGCAGCTCAACGCCACCGTCACCGCCCGCAGCCGCCTGCAGACGCCGGAGCAGTTCCGCAACATCATCCTGAAGAGCGCCACCGACGGCTCGCTGGTGCGCCTCAACGACGTGGCCACCGTGGAAGTCGGCGCGGAGAGCTACACCAGCGCCTCGCGCTACAACGGCAAACCCTCAGCCGGTCTGGCGATTTCGCTGGCCACCGGTGCCAACGCCATCAGCACCTCTGAGGCGGTTCAGGCCACCATCGGGCGGCTGAAATCCACTCTGCCGCCGGGTGTGGAGGTGGTCTACCCCTACGACACCACGCCGTTCGTGCTGCTTTCCATCGAAAAGGTGGTGCGCACGCTGATCGAGGCCATCGTGCTGGTGTTCGTGGTCATGCTGGTGTTTCTGCAGAACATCCGCGCAACCCTCATCCCCACTCTGGCGGTGCCGGTGGTGCTGCTCGGCACCTTCGCGGTGCTGGCGGCCTTCGGCTATTCCATCAACACGCTCACCATGTTCGCCATGGTACTGGCGATCGGCCTTCTGGTCGACGATGCCATCGTGGTGGTGGAAAATGTCGAGCGCGTGATGGCGGAAGAAGGCCTCGGGCCGCGCGAGGCCACGATGAAGTCGATGCGCGAGATCACCGGCGCGCTGGTGGGCATCGCCATCGTGCTGTCGGCGGTGTTCGTGCCCATGGCTTTCTTCGGCGGCTCGGTCGGGGTCATCTACCGCCAGTTCTCGGTCACCATCGTTTCCGCCATGGTGCTCTCGGTGGTGGTGGCGCTGGTTCTGACGCCGGCGCTGTGCGCCAGCATTCTGCGCCGGCCGCAGCACCACGGGCCGCGCCGGGGCCTGTTCGGCCTCTTCAACCGCACCTTCGATGCCGGCACCCGCGCCTATGGCGGCACGGCGCAGCACATGCTGTCGCGGCCGAAGCGTTATCTCATGGTGTTTCTGGCCCTGACGGTGGCAACCGGCTGGATGTTTGCCCGCCTGCCCTCCTCGTTCCTGCCGGCGGAGGATCAGGGCATCCTCATCACCAGCGTGCAGTTGCCTGTCGGCGCCACCCAGGACCGCACTCTGCGCGTGCTCGATCAGGTCACGCAGCACTACCTCAGGAACGAGGCCGATGCCGTTCAGGGCGTGATGACGGTCGCCGGCTTCGGTTTTGGCGGGCAGGGCCAGAATGTCGGCCTCGCCTTCGTGCGGCTGAAGCCGTTCGACGAGCGCACCAGCCCCGCCAGTTCCGCACAGGCCATTGCCGGCCGGGCCATGGCGGCCTTCTCGAAGATCCGCGACGGCCGCGTCTTCGCGCTGGCGCCGCCGGCCATTCAGGGCATGGGCAACACCAACGGCTTCAGCTTCTTCCTGC
>NZ_DAISHT010000203.1:0-5897 GCF_036822375.1 Pseudoxanthobacter sp.
CCGGCTGGCGGCGCTGATGGGCCTGCGCGTGGTGTTCGTGCTGACGCACGATTCTATCGGCGTCGGCGAGGACGGGCCGACGCACCAGCCGGTGGAGCATCTGGCGGGGCTGAGGATCATTCCCGGCCTTACCGTGATGCGCCCGGCCGACGCGGTGGAAACGGCGGAATGCTGGCAGGCGGCGCTGGGGCGGGTGAAGGGGCCGGTGGCGCTGGTGCTCTCGCGCCAGACGCTGCCGTCGCTGCGCGACCGCGAGGCGCGGGAGAACCTTTCCGCCCGCGGGGCCTATGAGTTGTGGGCGGCGGGCTGCGGCCCGGCGCAGGTCACGCTTTTCGCCACCGGGTCGGAGGTGAACGTGGCGGTGGCCGCCCGCGCCGTGCTGGAGGAAGAGGGCATCGGCACGCGCGTGGTGTCGGTGCCGTCGTTCGAGCTTTTCGCCGCCCAGTCGCCCGCCGCCCGCGCGGAGGCGATCGGCGGCGCGCGGGTGCGCATCGCCATCGAGGCCGCGATCCGCACCGGATGGGAGCGTTTCATCGGGGACGATGGCATCTTCGTCGGCATGAGCGGCTTCGGCGCCAGCGCGCCGGCGGACGTGCTGTTCCCCTATTTCGGCCTCACGCCGCTGAAGGTGGTGGAGGCGGCGCGCGCGGCCGTGGCCGGGGTGGCCGCCGCGCAGGTTGCCGCCACCGCGCGGGAGCGGCAAAGACAGGCAGATTGATCCAGTCGGTTTCCCGTGCGGGCAACCGGCTTTATGTGACACACAAGGGCAGGCCACGGCAGCCGCCGTGCCCGGCCAAATCCACGAAACGGAGAGACGCCATGGCTGTGAAAGTAGCGATCAACGGTTTCGGCCGCATCGGACGCAATGTGCTGCGCGCCATCATCGAGTCGGGCCGCACCGACATCGAGGTGGTGGCCATCAACGATCTCGGCCCGGTCGAGACCAATGCCCATCTGCTGCGCTTCGATTCCGTCCACGGCCGCTTCCCGGCCGAGGTGACCGTCGACGGCGACACCATCAATGTCGGCCGCGGCCCGATCAAGGTCACCGCCGTGCGCAACCCGGCCGAGCTGCCGCACGCCGAACTCGGCGTCGACATCGCCCTTGAGTGCACCGGCATCTTCACCGCCCGCGCCAAGGCGGCCGCCCATCTTGAGGCCGGCGCCAAGCGCGTGATCGTTTCCGCCCCCTCCGACGGCGCCGACCTGACCGTCGTCTATGGCGTGAACCACGACAAGCTGACGAAGGATCACCTCGTCATCTCCAACGCCTCGTGCACCACCAACTGCCTTGCGCCGGTGGCCAAGGTGCTGAACGACGCGGTGGGCATCGAGCGTGGCTTCATGACCACGATCCATTCCTACACCAACGACCAGCCGACGCTGGACCAGATGCACAAGGATCTCTACCGCGCCCGCGCCGCGGCGCTGTCGATGATCCCGACCTCCACCGGCGCCGCCAAGGCCGTGGGTCTGGTGCTGCCGGAGCTGAACGGCAAGCTCGACGGCACCGCCGTGCGCGTGCCGACGCCGAACGTTTCGGTGGTGGACTTCAAGTTCATCGCCAAGCGCGCCACCACCAAGGACGAGATCAACGCGGCCATCAAGGCGGCGGCCGACGGCCCGCTGAAGGGCGTGCTCGGCTACACCACCGTTCCGAACGTGTCGATCGACTTCAACCACGATGCGCATTCTTCCACGTTCGCCATCGACCAGACCAAGGTCCTCGACGGCACGCTGGTGCGCGTGCTGTCGTGGTACGACAACGAGTGGGGCTTCTCCAACCGCATGAGCGACACCGCCATTGCGCTGGCGAAGCTGATCTGACGACGGGGTTTCCGGCGGCGGGCGGCTTTCACGCCCGCCGCCGGAGGCATGTCTGCAAACGGGGGAAGCGGGAGCCCGGCCCGAGGCTGCGATCACGCGCCGGCCGGCTCCGCCGGAAGAAATCCTGAGAGGCAAGCGATGGCCAAGTTCCGCACACTCGACGACATCGATGCCGCCGGCCGGCGTGTTCTGGTCCGTGTGGATCTGAACGTACCGGTCCGGGACGGCGCGGTCACCGACGACACCCGCATCCGGGCCGTTGCGCCCACCATCACCGAACTCGCCGGCAAGGGCGCGAAGGTGATCCTGCTCGCCCATTTCGGCCGCCCCAAGGGCAAGCGCGACGAGAGCCAGTCGCTGAAGGTGGTGGTGCCGGCCGTGGCCAAGGTTCTGGGCCGCCCGGTGGCCTTCGCCGACGACTGCACCGGCGAGACCGCTGCCGCGGCCGTTTCCGCGCTGGCACCCGGCGAGGTGCTGGTGCTGGAGAACACCCGTTTCTACAAGGGCGAGGAAGGCAACGATCCCGAGTTCGTGAAGGCGCTCGCCGCCAACGGCGACCTCTACGTCAACGACGCCTTCTCCGCCGCCCACCGCGCCCACGCCTCCACCGAGGGGCTGGCCCATGTGCTGCCCGCCTTCGCCGGCCGCTCCATGCAGGCCGAGCTGGAGGCGCTGGACCGGGCGCTGGGCGCCCCGGTGCGTCCGGTCGCGGCCATCGTCGGCGGCGCCAAGGTTTCCTCCAAGATCGATCTTCTGGAGAACCTCGTCACCAAGGTCGACCTGCTCGTCATCGGCGGCGGCATGGCCAACACCTTCCTCGCCGCCCGCGGGGTCGATGTCGGCAAGTCGCTGTGCGAACACGATCTGGCCGAGACGGCCCGCCGCATCGAGAAGGCGGCTGCCGCCGCCGGCTGCCGCATCGTGCTGCCGGAAGATGCCGTGGTGGCGGAAGCCTTCGCCGCCAACGCGCCGAACCGTGTCGTGACCCTCGATGCCGTGCCGGCGGAGAGCATGATCCTCGACGTGGGGCCGAAGTCGGTGGCCGCCGTGGTCGCGGCGCTGGAGGAGGCCCGCACGCTGGTGTGGAACGGCCCGCTCGGCGCCTTCGAGCTGGAGCCGTTCGACCGCGGCACCGTCGCGGCGGCCCGCGAGGCGGCCGGGCTGACGGTTGCCGGCAAGCTCACCTCCATCGCCGGTGGCGGCGACACCGTGGCTGCCCTGAACCATGCCGGCGTGGCCGACAAGTTCTCCTACATCTCCACCGCCGGCGGCGCCTTCCTCGAGTGGATGGAAGGCAAGGCCCTGCCGGGCGTGGAGGCGCTGAAGGCGTGATATTGCCGGCTCGCCCGGCCGGCCGCCACGGCGGGCCGGGACGGGACGGCAAAGCAATTTCGTCGCGGGGCCGCCGCCGCGGTCTCCGGCTACACTCGGAACGACAAAGCAACGGGACTGGAACGATGACTGAACGCCTCGCTGATATTGCGGCCGCCATGGTCGCCGATGGCAAGGGTCTGCTCGCCGCCGACGAGAGCACGAGCACCATCAAGAAGCGCTTCGACTCCATCAAGCTGGAATCGACCTTCGAGGCCCGCCGCGACTACCGCGAAATGCTGTTCACCGCCGAAGAGGCGATGACCAAGTACATTTCCGGCGTCATCCTTTTCGACGAGACCATTCGCCAGTCGTCGCGCAACGGCACGCCGCTGGTGGACCTGATCCGCAAGGCCGGCTCCATTCCGGGCATCAAGGTGGATGCCGGCGCCAAGGCGATGGCGGGCTTCCCGGGCGAGAGCATCACCGAGGGCCTCGACGGCCTGCGCGGCCGGCTGAAGGAATATCACGACCTCGGCGCCCGCTTCGCGAAGTGGCGCGCGGTGATCGATATCGACACCACGACCGGCCTGCCGAGCTATGGCGCGCTGCGCGCCAACGTGCAGGCGCTGGCCCGCTATGCGGCGCTTTGCCAGGAAAACGGCATCGTCCCGATCGTCGAGCCGGAAGTCATCATGGATGGCCCGAATTCCACCCATGACATCCACACCTGCTATGCCGTGACCGAGAAGGCGCTGAAGTTCCTCTACGAGGAGCTGTTCATCGCCCGCGTCGATCTGGAAGGCACCATCCTGAAGCCGAACATGGTCGTTCCGGGGCAGAAGAGCCCGGTGCAGGCCAGCCCCGAGCAGGTGGCCGAGCTGACGGTGAAGCTGTTCAAGGCAACCGTTCCGGTGGCCGTGCCGGGCATCGCCTTCCTCTCCGGCGGCCAGTCGGACGAACTGGCGACCGAGCACCTGTCGCTCATCAACCAGATCGGCGACCTGCCGTGGAAGATCACCTTCTCCTATGGCCGCGCGCTGCAGGCTGCCGCCATCAAGGCTTGGGGCGGCAAGGACGAGAACTGGGCCGCCGGCCAGCGCGCCTTCACGCACCGGGCGAAGATGAATTGGCTTGCCGGCAACGGCAAGTGGAAGGCTGAACTGGAAAAGGCGGCGTGAGCGCGTCGGCGAAGAAAAGGAAAGGGCGCGCCACAGGCGCGCCCGAATCCTCAGGCCATGTTGCAGCCGCTGCCGGAAAAACCCCGGCGGCGGCTGAACGCGTCCGTCCGCGCCTGTTCCTGATCGCCGGCCCCGAAGCGGGCGAGGGCGAGGCTGCGGAAAAGGCACTGGCGGAGGCGCTGGCCGGCGGCGACGTGGCGGCGGTGCTGCTGCTGCCCGGCGATGCCGACGAAGCGCAGTTCCAGCGCCGTGCCGAAGGGCTGGTGCCGGTGGCGCAGGCGGCAGGTGCCGCGGCGATCCTTGCCGGCGACACCCGCGCGGTTGGCCGTACCCGTGCCGACGGCATCCATGCGGACGTGGACAGCGAGGACTTCGCCGCGCTGCTGGAAAGCCTCCATCCCGACCGCATCGTCGGGGCAGGTGGCATCCGCGAGCGGCACCATGCCATGCAGGCCGCCGAGCAGGGCGCCGACTATGTGTTCTTCGGCCTCCTCGATCTGGTGCCGGAGGACGAAGCCCACCCGAAGACGATCGCCCTTGCCGGCTGGTGGGCGGACGTTTTCGAAGTTCCCTGCGTCGCCCTCGCGGGCGCCGCGATTGCCAGCGTCACCGGCGTTGCGCTGACCGGGGCAGACTTCGTGGCCGTCCGACAGGCGGTGTGGTCTCATCCCGACGGTCCGCGGGCCGCGGTGGCCGAGGCCAACAGGTTGATCGATGAGGCATTCGCATCTGCTGACGGGTTGCGGTGACAGGACCGGGCACGCCGTGTCCGGCCCGGATCGCGGCGGCTCCAATACCGGCTCGACCTGTACCGGTCCGGCTCGCACCGCCCGGCGGATGCAGTGGCGCCGCCACATGCTGAACCGGCCGCTGCTGCTGGCCGTTCTGGCGGTTCTGCCGGCGCTCGCTGCGCCGGTTCCCGCCGTTGCCGGCCTGCTCGATCCCCTCGATTCCGCGTGGAAGAAGGTGCAGTCCGTTCTGCCGCTTCCCGGCAAGAAGCAGCCCGACGGACAGCCGGCCGAAGGCGACCAGCCGGCTGCCGGCGGCAATCCGCTGGTGATCCGTCCGGCGGTGCCCGCCGCTGTGCCGCCCGCGCCGCAATCGTCGCCGCAGGCGCAGGGCACCGTCGCGCAGGCGCCCAGACCGCCCCGCGTGGGGGCGCTGCCGGCACCCCGCCCGGAATTGCCGGCTGTGGCATCGGCACCCGCGGCGGAAACCGCAGCCCCCGTGCCAACCGATACGGCCGCCGCCGTGCCGCCGGTCGCGGAGAGCGCACCTGCCGTCGTGGTCGGAGAGAGCGTGCCCGCAGCGGAGGCAGCGCCGGCGACACCGGCCGCTGTCGCGGCTGCGCCGGCCGAGCCGGCTCCGGCAAGCCCGGCGGCTGCAGCGGAAGCGGCGCCACAGCCCGCGCAGGCAGCGTCCGGGCAGGGCGCGTCGGCGGGCGGCATTCCGCAGGCTTCGCCCGCGGTCGTGCCGGTGCAATCCCCGGCGTCCGCGCCGCCCTCCGGGGCTTCTCGGGATGAGGCCGTTGCCACCGCCCCGGCAGAGGCTGCTGCGGCTCCGGTTTCCGGTGCCGAT
>NZ_DAISHT010000204.1:0-5891 GCF_036822375.1 Pseudoxanthobacter sp.
CGCGCGCCCGGCAGCTTGCGCCACAGCACCGGCGACAGCGTGAAGCCCACCAGATAATCGAGCGCGCGGCGGGCCAGATAGGCATCCACCAGCGGCACGTCGATCTGGCGCGGATGGGCCATGGCATCCAGCACCGACGACTTGGTGATGGCGTTGAACACCACCCGTTCCACGGGCTGGCTCTTCAGCGCCTTCTTGTCGCGCAGCACCTGCAGCACATGCCAGGAAATGGCCTCGCCTTCGCGATCCGGGTCAGTGGCCAGGATCAGGCGGTCGGCGTCCTTCACGGCGCGGGCGATATCGCCGAGTCGCTTCTGCGCCTTGGCGTCCACTTCCCACGTCATGGCGAAGTCTTGGTCGGGCTGAACCGATCCGTCCTTGGCGGGCAGGTCGCGGACATGGCCATAGGAGGCCAGAACCTGATAGCCCGGACCCAGATATTTGTTGATCGTCTTCGCCTTGGCGGGCGATTCCACGATGACGACGTGCATCGTAACCTTGCGCTTTAATCACGGCGACCGGGCCGGAAACAGCCCCTGCCACCCGCCGGCCGGTCCGCGGGGCAGCGCCGGACCATGGGAAAAAGCGGCGGCGCTGTCAAATCATGCCTGCGCAATGCCGCTGCGCAAACCCGTCAGATGCCCAAAAAATACAACCTGTGATTTATTTTTTAGAGACAGCGACCTTTGGTAGATATTGGCTGTCGCATCGGGACCGCGCCGGCTGAGCCGGCTGACAGGGGCGGAGGATGCGGCCGGGGTCACCATCATCAACCGACAGGATTGCGCAGCCATGAGCGCGGAACGGGCTTTTTCCAGCGGCAGCAATCCGGGCCCCGTCACGGCGGGTCCGGCCGGCAAAGCCCCGGCGCGGATGGCCGCCGGCCGCTATAATGCGGCCGAAACCCTGACCTATCTCGACCAGATGCTGGGCGAACTCGCCGCACTGGCCAATGCCGCCGACGAACGGATGCTGGGCTATCTGATCGCCGTTGCGCAGGAAGAGGCCGCCTCGCGCCGCGCCGCGCTCGCGCCGCGCTGAGGAGACCGCCGCATCGCCCGGACGGGGCGGTACGCATAAGCAGGGTGCCGCAGTCCGGCTTGCGGCGCAACGTCGCGGAAGTGGCGCCGCGGTTGTGAGCTGCAGGCTGCCCCGCCGCCGGGCACCGGCTGCGGCGCGATACCGGCAGCGGCCGGGCACCGGGGCGGCAGCGCGGCGGGTGCCTCAGGCCAGAGGAATGAGCGAAACACGGTTCCCGGCGTGGCGCTCCAGCCGGCCCGCAACCTCAAGCTCAAGCAGCACAACCAGAACGACGGCCTGCGGAAGGCCGGTGTGGCGCACCAGCGCATCCACGGCAATCGGCGTCGGCCCGAGGGCTTCGGTCACGATGGCGCGGCTGTCGTCGGCAATCGGGGGCATCGGCACCGGGGCAGCCTCCTCCATCGGCTCGGCCGGACCGCTGCCGCCGGCCATCGGGCTGGCGGCCTCCAGCACATCGCCGGCATGGCGGGCCAGCAGGGCGCCTTCGCGGATGAGATCGTTGCAGCCTTCCGCCCGCGGATCGAGCGGCGAGCCCGGCACCGCCAGCACGACGCGGCCCTGCTCGGCAGCAAACCGCGCCGTGTGCAGCGAGCCGGAGCGCCGCGCCGCCTCCACCACCACCACAGCAAGGCTGCAGCCGGAGATGAGCCGGTTGCGGCGGGGAAAGTCATGGGCGCGGGCGGTCCAGCCCATCGGCATCTCGCTGATGGCGGCGCCGCCGCGGGCCACGATCTCGGCCAGCAGGCCCTCGTGCTCGGGCGGATAGATGCGGTCGAGCCCGCCGGCCAGCACCGCCACCGTGCCGGTGCCGGTGGCCGCCGCATGGGCTGCGGCATCGATGCCGCGGGCAAGGCCGGAAACGATGACGACGCCGGCCTCGCCGCAGCCGCGGGCGATGCGCTCGGCCATCATGCGGCCGGCGGTGGAGGCGTTGCGGGCGCCGACGATGGCAACCGCCGGGCGGGCGAGCACGGCCGGATCGCCGCGCACGGCCAGCAACGGCGGGGGGGCATCGATGGTGCGCAGCGCGCCGGGATAATCGGGCTCTCCCAGCGCGATGAAGGCCACGCCGGCCCGCGCCGCGGCCGCCACTTCGGCCTCGGCATCGGCCGCGCTGGCGATGCGGATGCGCCGGGCGCCGCCGCGGCGGGCAAGGTCCGGCAGGGCATCGAGCGCGGCCTGTGCGGAGCCGAAATGGTTGACCAGAGAACGGAACGTCGCCGGGCCGACATTTTCGGAGCGGATGAGGCGCAGCCACGACAGGCGCTGGGCATCGCTGAGGCGCGGGCGGCGAGACGGTCGGTCATCTTCGGTCATCGCGGCGCCTTCTCCGTTCCGGGTCCGTTTCAGGACGCGGCCTTCTTCTTCCGGTCGCCGATGCGGCCTTCCGTGCCGGCCAGCAGGCGGCGGATGTTCTCCGCATGGCGGATCCACAGCACGACGGTCATCATGGCGAACACGGCGGCCAGCGCCTGTTCGCCGACGAACAGGAAGATGACGGGTGTGGCAGCCGTGGCGATGAGCGCCGACAGCGAGGAATAGCGCGTCAGCAGCGCCACCAGCAGCCACATGCCGGCGAACACGATGGCCAGCGGCCACGCAAGGCCGATGAGCAGGCCCAGATAGGTGGCCACGCCCTTGCCGCCGCGAAAGCCCAGCCACACCGGAAAGAGATGACCGAGGAACGCCGCGCCGCCGGCCAGAATGGCGGCCACCGGACCGCCGTAAGCGGCCGCAATCAGCACCGCGACCGTGCCCTTGAACATGTCGCCGAGCAGGGTGCCGACCGCCAGAGACTTGCGGCCGGTGCGCAGCACGTTGGTGGCGCCGATATTGCCGGAACCGATCTGGCGCACATCGCCGGCGCCGCCGAGCCGGGTGAGGATGACGCCGAACGGAATGGAACCGGCGAGGTAGCCGAACACCACCGCCACGAGGGACGACCACGAAGCCGCCCCGGCAAGGAGGTCGGACCAGGAAACCGCGACAGCGTCAGGCATCGGCGAAAATCGTCCTCAGAGAGTCGGCCGGGTCGGCAGGGGACCCGGATCGGCGGGCCCGGATCGGCGCGCACGGTGGCACAAGGGCACCGGGGCCGCAACTGCGCGGCCCCGGCGAGGGGGACAGGGCGGTTCAGCCGAGCGCAAACACCGTGCGGCCGGCGACGAAGGTGCGCAGCACCCGCCCCTGAAAGCGCGCGCCCTCGAACGGCGTGTTCTTGGAACGCGAGCGGACGAGGCCCTCGCTGAAAACCCACGGCCGCGCGGGATCGAACAGCACCACATCGGCCTCTGCTCCCGGCGCCAGAGTGCCGGCACCGAGGCCGAGGCGGCGGGCCGGGGCGGTGGAAAGCGCCTCGATCAGCCGCAGCAGCGTCAGCGAGCCGTCATGCACCAGCCGCAGGCCGCCGGCCAGCAGCGTTTCAAGCCCGATGGCGCCGTCGGCCGCCTCGGCAAAGGGGTGGCGCTTGGTCTCCACGTCCTGCGGATCGTGGTTGGAAACGATGACATCGATGGTGCCATCGGCAACGGCCGCCACCACCGCGCGGCGGTCATCCTCGCCGCGCAGCGGCGGGGAGAGGCGGAAGAAGGTGCGGTAGGCGCCGATGTCGTTTTCGTTGAGCGCAAGGTGGGCCAGCGAGATGCCCGCCGTCACATCCACCCCGGCGCGCTTGGCGGCGCGCAGCACCTCCACCGAGGCCGCGCAGCTGACGAGCGCGGCGTGGTAGCGCCCGCCGGTGAGGGCGGCAAGGCGCAGGTCGCGCTCCAGCGCGATCACCTCCGCCTCGCGCGGAATGCCGGACAGCCCGAGCCGGGTCGCGGTTTCGCCCTCGTTCATCACGCCGGAGCCGACGAGGTCGGGATCCTCCGGCATGTTGACGATGAGGGCGCCGAAATCGCGGCCGTAGGTCAGCGCGCGGCGCAGCACGCGCGAATTGGCGATGGCGTGGCGCCCGCTGGTGAAGGCCACGGCGCCGGCCTCGCCGAGCAGGCCGATTTCGGCCGTCTCCTGCCCTTTCAGGCCTTTCGTGGCCGCCGCCATCGGGTGCACGCGCACGATGGCGGTGTCGCGTGCACGGCGCAGCATGAAGTCGACCAGAGCCGGGTCGTCGATCACCGGATCGGCATCCGGCATGGTGATGATGGTGGTGATGCCGCCGGCTGCCGCCGCCGCGCTGGCGGTGGCCAGCGTCTCGCGGTGGTCGTGGCCGGGTTCGCCCACATGCACCTGCATGTCGACGAGACCGGGCGCGGCGACGAGCCCGCGGCCGTCGATCACCTCCGCCCCGTCGGGAACGGCGAGGCCGGCGGCTTCCGGTCCGGCGGCCAGAACCAGACCGTCGGCGAGATGAACGGCGCCGGTGGCATCGAGCCCGCGCGAGGGGTCGACAACGCGGACACCGGCGATGACGGTGTAGGGCGCGGGGGGAACGGCGGGGCTGGTCTGCCAGCGCTGGGACATGGGCGGGCGCTCCTCATGGTGTCGTGCGTCCTGCGGGCCCGTGCATCGCCGCAGGCTTTGCGGCCGGGCGGAGGCGGGCTTGCGGCGCGGCGACGGGCTTTGCGCGCGGAAGTAGGATCAGGCGGATAGGATCAGGATCAGGCGGATAGGATCGGGCGAACGGGGTCGGGTCCGGTGCGGCCCCTGCGGCCGGGCAGGGGCGGGTGGCTTTGATCAGTGCGGCAGGTGGGCGGCAAGGGCTTCGAGCACGGCCATGCGCACGGCCACGCCCATTTCCACCTGCTCGCCGATGAGGCTGCGCGGCCCGTCGGCAACCGAGGGGGCGATTTCCACGCCGCGGTTCATCGGGCCGGGGTGCATCACCAGCGCATCGGGGGCGGCGAACGAGAGCTTCTCCTCGTCGAGACCCCAGTAATGGAAATATTCCCGCACCGATGGCACGAACGAGCCGTCCATCCGCTCGCGCTGCAGGCGCAGCATCATGACGATATCGGCATCGCGGATACCGTCGCGCATTTTCGTGTGCACCTCCACGCCCATGCGCCCGATGCCGGCGGGCAGCAGCGTGGAGGGGCCGACCACCCGCACCCGCGCGCCAAGGCAGGTGAGCAGGTGGATGTTGGAGCGTGCCACGCGCGAATGCAGAATGTCGCCGCAGATCGCCACCGTCAGTCCGGCGATGCGCCCCTTGTTGCGGCGGATGGTGAGGGCATCGAGCAGGGCCTGTGTCGGGTGCTCATGGGCGCCGTCGCCGGCGTTCACCACCGAGCAGCCGACCTTCTGCGCCAGCAGCGCCACGGCGCCGGCGGCATGGTGGCGCACGACGAGAATGTCCGGCCGCATCGCGTTCAGCGTCTGGGCGGTGTCGATCAGCGTTTCGCCCTTTTTCACCGACGAGGAGGCGACCGACATGTTCATCACGTCTGCCCCCAGCCGCTTGCCGGCCAGTTCGAACGAGGACTGCGTGCGCGTCGAGGCCTCGAAGAACAGGTTGATCTGGGTGCGGCCGCGCAGCACGCTGCGCTTCTTTTCCACCTGCCGGCTCAGGGCCACGGCCTGCTCGGCCATGTCGAGCAGGGTTTCGATCTCGTGGGCCTCCAGCCCTTCGATGCCCAGCAGGTGGCGGTGTGAAAACAGGGGCGGGGAGCGGTCGGACGGGACGGTCATGGGCGGTGGAGTCCTCTCTCCTTGGGCGGCGGAGGGGCTGTGCAGGGCGGGAGGGCCCGCCCGCAGGGCATCCGTGTTAACGTCGCCGGCGATTCGCGCCGGGGCTGACCGGCCCCGTGCGCGCATGGTTTGCCTCAACCCGCGGCGCTTTTGAACCTCAGGACGTGATTCGTCGATGTCGGCCGGCCCTTTTGAACTCGATCCCGCCCTGCCCGATTCCG
>NZ_DAISHT010000205.1:0-5886 GCF_036822375.1 Pseudoxanthobacter sp.
CTTGGAATTCGGTCGGGGATGAACCGCGTCACCCGCCTCAGAGCGCGTCGGCGTCGGTTTCGCCGGTGCGGATGCGGACCGCATGGTCGATCGCATAGACGAAGACCTTGCCGTCGCCGATCTGGCCCGTCTTGGCCGCGCCGACAATGGTTTCAACCGTCTTTTCGACGGCAGCCGTCGAAACGGCAACCTCGATCTTCAGCTTCGGCAGGAAGGTCACTGCATATTCGGCCCCGCGATAAATCTCGGTGTGCCCCTTCTGCCGCCCGTAGCCTTTGACTTCCGTGACGGTCAGACCCTGAATACCAATGGCCATCAGAGCTTCCCGGACTTCGTCAAGCTTGAATGGCTTAATGACTGCCATCACGATTTTCATTTTATACCCTGCTCGTCTCTTGATCGGAGTGGGCAGGCCGACTCCGGCGCCATGGGCCAGCCCCGCGAGGCGCGGACCGTCCGCGCTCCGGGCATGCCCGTGCGCAAAAAGGAATCAAACTGCGTGCCAACTCGGCGCCCGGCGCTCAAAAAAGAGTGATTATCGCCGTCGGGGCCGCTTCCGGCGCCGCAGACAGGCTTATTTGCCGGCTCACGAGCGCCCCGCCGGCGGGTTGCCCGCGCTGAATCCCGCGTCCAGCACCAGCCACAATACGAGGGATGTGATGAAGACGAAGGCAGCCGCGCCGGTCAGCAGCGGCGCCATCGTCCGCAAAGAGACATCCGGCCCCTGCCACAGCACCATCACCGCCGGCGCCAGCACCGCGCCGGCCAGCACCGCCGCAAGGCCGCCGCCGTCGTCGGCAATGGCCAGCCGCCGCATCAGGCCGGCCGTTCCCCTGCACAGGATTGCGCCAGCCACGCCGGCCGCCGGCGCCACGATGAGATCCGGCACGCACGGTGCGGCCGACAGCGCCACGATGCCGGCCACCGCGCCCGCGCCCGCCCGGCTGCCGAGCCCGCTGCGGTGCCCCGCCAGCGTGGCCGCCACCAGCCCGGTCAGCCCGCCGCCGGCCGCAGCCAGCAGCACGCCGGCCGCAGCACTTTCCACCGCACCGGCCGCCGCGATCGTCACCGCGGCCGCAGCCAGCGGTGGCAACAGCACGGGCCGGGCCGTGGCCGGCGGCCCGCCGCAGCCTTCGCGCGCAGGCCCCAGCACCAGCGCACCGGCAAGGCCGGCAAGCCCGCCGGCCAGCCACACAGAAACCGCCCCGCCGCCATCCCCCGCCATGCCGCGGAACCAGCCGGCCACGGCCGGCTGGATGAAGGCGCAGAACAACAGGGAAAAAACGAGGCCCGGCCACAATCCGGCGCGACGGCCGGCGGCCGCCATGACGACGGCAAGGGCCGAAAAAGACAGCAGCGCCTGTGCCGCGAACCCGGCGGCCTCAGCCGGCAGCGGCCACAACACCGCCAGCCCCCGCGAAAGCGACCAGCCGCTGACGAACGTGGCGATCACCGCCGTGATGGCCGCCCCGGCGGCCAGTCCCGCCCCGCCTCCGGCCCCGCTTCCTGCCCGGCCGGCCCCGAGGGCCGCCAGCACCAGCGCGAAAACGGCCGCGGCGCCGGCGGCCGACAGCCCCGGCGGATCGGACGGCGACGACGCCGCGACAGCAGATGCAGAAAGAAGCGCCGGACCGGTCAGAATGCCCGCCGGCAACGGGGGTGCGGACGCGGAAAATGCGCCGGGCGCAAACGGCCCTGCCGCCGCGGGCAGCAGCGCGGGCGGCCCCGTCAGCCACAACAGCAGTGCGATGGCAAAGGCGAGCGCCCGGCCCATTGCTGGCGTCTCCGCTCGGCATTCCGCGGGCCGCGTTGCGGCCGGGGCGGGCGGTTGCGCCCGACCCGATGATCGATGCCCTGCACGGGCCGCCGGCAACACCCTGTCCGGCCGCCTGCCCGGTGCGCGGCGCAGCCCTGCGCCGCCACGCGCGGACGACGCTCAGAGCGCGTCCAGATCCTCTTCGCTGGTGCGGATGCGCACGGCGCGGTCGATGTTGTGCACGAAGATCTTGCCGTCGCCGATATGCCCGGTTTTGGCAGTACGGCAGATCACGTCGATCACGCTGTCGACGATATCGTCGGCAACCACGATTTCCATCTTGATCTTCGGAACGAGCGAAACGAGATACTCAGCACCGCGATAGATTTCGGTATGGCCCTTCTGCCGGCCATAACCCTTCACTTCGGTGATGGTAATGCCGACAATGCCGATACCAAGCAGCGCATCGCGCACTTCTTCCAGCTTGAACGGCTTGATGATGGCGGCCACGATTTTCATGGGTGTCTGCTCTCCGTTCACTTTCGCGGTGCGCCCCCGGGTCCCCCTCGCGGCCGCCACCGTCTGTTCTGCACCGGCCGGTCGTGCTCCCGGCCGTGCGTCCGCCCCGTCGCGGGAGACTGCTCCCGGCGGTCCCGCGCGCGATGCCCGTCCGTCCGCCGCCGGCAGCCGCAAAATACGGCCGCCGGGCGCGAATCAGACGCCAACGGGCTGTCAACCTGCAAGACAGGCTATCCTGACCTCCGCAGGACACATGTGCAATCCGATTGCTTGAAAGCGCGGCCCGATGCTGCAAATTTGCTCATGGTCACAGAACCACCATGAGCGCGCACGAGGTTCGCCACCACGCGCACAAAAAACCGGCAGAAACACGCCTATAATTCAGGCAGCCATCGTTCACCCGTCCGAGCGGCCGTCATTCAGGCGCACCACGCCTTCCTGTGCGGTGGAAGCGACCAGCCGGCCTTCGCGGTCGTAGACGCTGCCGCGGTTGAAGCCGCGTCCGCCGCCCACCGACGGGCTGTCCTGATCGTAGAGCAGCCAGTCGTCGGCGCGGAACGGCCGGTGGAACCACATGGCGTGGTCGAGCGAGGCCAGCAGCACATCGCGGTCGAACACCCGGCGCCCGTGGGGGAACAGCGAAGTGTCGAGCAGGGTGAAGTCGGAGGCGTAGGCGAGCGCGCAGCGGTGGATCGCCGGATCGTCCGGCAGGCGGCCGTTGACACGCACCCAGACCTTCTGGCGCGGCGGCAGCGGATCGGAGGTGAGATAGTGGGTGGTGTCGAGCGGGCGAACCTCGATCGGCCGTTCGCCGGCAAAATAGACCTTCACCACCGGCGGCAGCTTGTCGAGCGCACCGGACAGCAGTTCGCTCTGGGTGGCGAGACTTTCCGGCGGCGGCACCGCCTCCATGTCGATCTGATGGCTGAGCTGCGTCTCCTCATCGGCCTTGAACGAGGCCGACAGGATGAAGATCGGCGCACCGTGCTGGATCGCCACCACCCGCCGGGTGGCATAGCTGCGGCCGTCGCGCACCCGCTCCACGTCATAGACGATCGGCACCGACGGATCGCCGCCGCGCAGGAAATAGGCGTGCAGCGAATGGGCCCCGCGCCCCTCCACCGTGCGGCTTGCCGCCACCAGCGCCTGAGCGATCACCTGACCGCCGAACACGCGCTGCCAGCCATCCTGCGGGCTGTGACCGCGATAGAGGTTCTGTTCGATCTGCTCCAGATCGAGTATCGAGAGCAAGGCCGCGACGGCACGGTTCATCGCCGGTTTCCTCAAAGGGCGGCAGGCCGGGCTGCGGACAGGGCCGGCATGCAATCTGATTCGGGCAATCTGCATCGGCCCCCTGCGGCGCCGGCAATGCGGCAGGCCTCTCCGGGGGCGGTGCGATGGGGCGCCGAAGCGGACAGACGTGTCAAGCCTGCCGGCCCCCCTGCGACCGGGGTCCCGCGGCAAGCCGCCGGAGTGCATGGCACGGCGGGCGGTGGCATGGTCGCCGGGCGCCGGCAGTGGCATGGTGCGCCGGGAACCGGCGGTGGCATGGTGCGCCGGGCCCGGTGCGAAGGGCCGGGCAACCGGCGCGGCGCTGTCGCCGGGTGCGGTGTCGGGCCCGGCCGGGGTGTTATGCCGCGCGGCGGGGCTTAAGGTGTCGGGCCGGGCGGCCGGAACGGAATTTTCTGAGGAGAAGCACGCATGACGGTGGCAACAGCACAGGGCGGCACGGCAGAGGCCGGAGCCGTGCGCAGCGCCGATCTCGTCATTGCCGGCGGCGGCTCGGTCGGCCTTTCCACGGCGCTGGCCGTGCGGCGGGCCGATCCGCGGGCCCGCGTGGTGCTGGTCGATGCCCGGCCGGCCCCGGCGGCGCGCAAGGCGCTCTCCGACGAGCGGGCACTGGCCATCGCCGCCGCCGCCCGCCGCATGCTGACCCGCCTCGGCGCCTGGCACCGGGTGGAGCATCTGGCCCAGCCGGTCACGCAGATGATCGTCACCGACAGCAAGCTGCGCGACACCGTGCGTCCGGTCTTCCTCACCTTCGCCGGCGATGTGGAGCCGGGCGAGCCGTTCGTCTACATGGTGCCGGCCGGCGCGCTCACCGATGCCATCGAGGCGGCGGCCATCGAGGCCGGCGTGGAGATCCTGTCCGGCGACACGGTGGCGGACTTTGCCGCCGACAGCGCCGGCGTCACCGTGCGGCTCGGATCCGGCGGCCGCATCCGCGCGCCGCTGCTGGTGGCGGCCGACGGCGTGCGCTCGCGCCTGCGCGGCCTTGCCGGCATCGGCGTGGTGCGCTCCGACTATCGCCAGACCGCCATCGTCGTCACCGTTGCCCACGAGCGGCCCCACGAGGGCTGCGCGGTGGAACACTTCCTGCCCAACGGGCCGTTCGCCATTCTGCCGCTGACCGGCAACCGCTCGTCGCTGGTGTGGACCGAGCGCACCGAAGAGGCCGGACGGCTGATGGCCATGGAGGACTTCACCTTCGAGGTGGAGATGGAGCGCCGCTTCGGCCACCATCTCGGCGCGCTGTCGCTGGCCGGCCCGCGCCGGGCCCACCCCCTCGGCATCACGCTCGCCCGCCGGTTTATCGCCGGCCGCTTCGCCCTCATCGGCGATGCCGCCCACGGCATGCACCCGATCGCCGGTCAGGGCCTCAACATGGGCTTCCGCGATGTCGCCGCTCTTGCCGAGGTCATCGTCGATGCCCGCCGCCTCGGTCTCGATCCCGGCTCGGCCGATGCGCTGGGGCGCTATGAGCGCTGGCGCCGTTTCGACACCGTGGAAATGGGTCTGGTCACCGACGCCCTGAACCGCCTGTTCCGCACCGATCTCGACCCGGTGCGGTTCGTGCGCGACATCGGCCTCGGGCTGGTGGACCGGCTGCCGGGCCTCAAGGCGCGCTTCATCCGCGAGGCCGCCGGCATCGGCGGCACGCTGCCGCGGCTGATGCGCGGCGAGGCGCTGTGAAGCCGGTTCAGCGTTCCGTGCCGGCCCGAAAGCGCTTTGCCGGCCGCCCGGTTGCCGACGGGCTGGTGCTGGCGGGCTGTCTGGCGCTGTGCCTCGCCATCGGCGCGCTCGGCGCCCGCGTCACCCTGCCGGCCATCCCGGTGTGGTATGCCGGCCTTGTCAGGCCGTCGTTCACCCCGCCGGACAGCGTGTTCGGCCCGGTCTGGACGGTGCTCTATGTGCTGATCGCCGTGGCGCTGTGGCGCCTCATCCGCGCGCCCGCCCGGCCGGCGCGCACGACGGCGCTGACGCTGCACGGCTTCCAGCTTGTCTTCAACATGCTGTGGTCGGTCGCCTTCTTCGGGCTGAAGCTGCCGGCCGTCGCCTTCGTGGTGGCAACCGCCCTCGTCGTCTCGCTCGCCGGGGCGCTGTGGACCGGCCGGCGCGCCGATGCCGCGGCCAGTCTCATCCTGCTGCCCTATCTCGGCTGGAGCCTGTTCGCCCTCGTGCTGAACGGCGCCATCGTCTGGCTCAACTGAGCCGCCGCCTGCCCGCTCATCCGCCCTCTTCCGCCTGTCTGCCCTCTTTCGCCTGAAGGAACGCCCATGGTCCGCCTCAACCGCATCTACACCCGCACCGGCGACGACGGCACCACCGGC
>NZ_DAISHT010000206.1:0-5885 GCF_036822375.1 Pseudoxanthobacter sp.
GCGGCCGGGCTGCATGTATACGGTATAAAAATACCGCATCACAAACCCACCGGATCGCCTGCCGCCGCCAATGCCTTGTCTGACCCCGGCAACTCGGGCATGGAAGGGTATCTTCACCAGCAAGCCGGCCGACCGCGCTGACCGGGAACGGGACCAGAAACCTGCATGGCCGCTCCGTCCTGCCCGCCCGGCCGCAAGGCCATCGTCTCCTGGGTTCTGTTCGACTGCGCCACCCAGCCATTCTATTCGCTGGTCATGACCTTCGTGATCCCAGCCTATTTCGCCAATGTGCTGGTGGGAGACGGCGTGCGCGGACAGGCGCTCTGGGGTTATGCCACCAGCCTTGCCGGCATCCTGCTGGCAATCGGCGCGCCAGTCCTCGGCGCCCTTGCCGATGCCGGCGGCCGGTTGAAGACGTGGCTGGCGCTGTCTTCCATTCCGCTCGTGGCCGGCAGCGCGCTGCTGTGGTTTGCCATGCCCGGCACGCCCGACGCGGTGTTCATCGCGCTTGCAGCCTATGTGCTCGGCACGCTCGGGGCGGAATTCGCCACCGTCTTCAACAACGCCATGCTGCCCGCCCTCGCCCCGCCGGAGCGCATCGGGCGACTTTCCGGCTTCGGCTGGGCGGCAGGCTATGTCGCCGGCATCTTCGTGGTGCTGACCAGTTTCGCCTTCATCATCGGCTCGCCCAAAAGCGGGCTGACCATGATCGGCATTCCACCGCTGTTCGGCCTCGATACCCATAGCTATGAAGGCGAGCGGCTGATCGGGCCGCTCTCGGCGCTGTGGTATGTCGTGGTGGTGACGCCGCTGTTCCTGTTCGTGCCCGAGCGGCGCTCCCTGCCCGGCCGGACCCGCGCGGCGGACAGGGTCCGCACCGGGCTCGGCCGGCTGCGCGCCACCATCGCGCAGCTTCCGCGCCAGCCGATGACGGCGCGTTTCCTGCTGGCGCAGATGCTCTACAGCGACGGCCTCGTGGCGCTGTTCGCGCTCGGCACCCTGCTGGGGGCCAGCCAGTTCGGCTGGCGCGATGCGGAACTCGGCATCTTCGGCCTGCTGCTCAGTTTCTGCGGCGCCATCGGCGCCATTGCCGGCGGCTGGCTGGACGACCGGCTGGGGCCGAAGCCGGTCATCACCGGATCGCTGGTGATGGTCACCCTCACGACCTTCGCGTTCGTGTCCATCGGGCGCGACCATGTGCTGTTCGTCGTCGCCACCGCCCCTGCCCCGCCCGGCAGCGGCGGGCTCTTCGCGAGTGCGTCGGAACAGATCTTCATGGCGGTTTCGATCGTGCTCGGCCTCGCGCTGGGTCCGCTGCAATCGGCCTCCCGCACGCTTCTTGCCGCCCTCGCCCCGGCCGAGGACATGGCCGCCTTCTTCGGCCTCTATGCCCTCACCGGCAAGCTGACCAGCTTCGCCGCGCCGCTGACCGTTGCCGTGGTCACCAGCCTCACCCAGAGCCAGCAGGCGGGATTTGCCGCCATTCCGGCGTTCTTCATGGCCGGCCTCTGGCTGCTCGCCGGCGTGCGGGTGGCGCCCCGGGCCGGTGGAAAAGCTTGACTCCGGCGCCCCGGAACCCTAAAAACCCGCCATCTTCGATCGTGTCGAGGACTATCCGCGCCGACCGGGCCATGAGAGCCCGGAGGTCAACGCCCGCCAGCGATGTTCGCCCGCGGGCGCGATTTGCGTTGCGCGGTTGCTGTCATCGGCCGGAAACTGTTCGGGAACGCGCATGTTCGAGAGCCTGTCGGATCGCCTGAGCGGCATCTTCGATGCCCTGACGCGCCGTGGCGCCCTCAGCGAGAGCGACGTCGACATGGCGCTGCGCGAGGTTCGCCGCGCACTGCTCGAGGCCGACGTCGCGCTCGACGTCGTGCGTTCGTTCACGGACAAGGTGCGCGCCCGCGCCATCGGCGCGGAAGTAGTGAAGTCGGTTACTCCCGGGCAGATGGTCGTCAAGATCGTCCACGATCAGCTCGTGGAGATGCTGGGTTCCGATGCCCAGCCGATCGATCTCAATGCCGCCCCGCCGTTCGCCATCATGATGGTTGGCCTGCAGGGCTCGGGCAAGACCACCACCACCGCCAAGATCGCCCGACGCCTTACCCTGCGCGACAAGCGTAAGGTGTTGATGGCCTCGCTCGACACCCGCCGCCCGGCGGCGCAGGAACAGCTGCGCGTGCTGGGCGAGCAGAACGACATCGATACCCTGCCGATCGTGGCCGGCCAGTCGCCGACCCAGATCGCCGAACGCGCCATGACCGCCGCCCGGCTCGGCGGCTATGACGTGGTGCTGCTCGACACCGCCGGCCGTCTGCATATCGACGAGCCGCTGATGCTGGAAATGGCGGAGATCCGCCGCCTCTCCACCCCCCACGAAGTGCTGCTGGTGGCCGACAGCCTGACCGGTCAGGACGCCGTGACGGTGGCGCGCGCCTTCGACGAGCGCGTGGGCATCACCGGCATCGTGCTGACGCGTGCCGACGGCGACGGCCGCGGCGGCGCCGCGCTTTCCATGCGCGCCGTCACCGGCAAGCCGATCAAGCTGATCGGTACCGGCGAAAAGGCCGATGCGCTGGAAGACTTCGACCCCTCGCGCGTCGCTGGCCGCATTCTGGGCATGGGCGATATCGTCAGCCTCGTCGAGAAGGCGGCGCAGACGGTCGATGCCGACAAGGCCGCGAAGATCGCCGGCAAGATGGCCAAGGGCGAGTTCGACCTTGACGACCTGGCCGAGCAGCTCGGCCAGATGCTGAAGCTGGGCGGCATGTCCGGCATTCTCGGCATGATGCCCGGCGTCGCCAAGGTGAAGAACCAGATCGCCGCCTCCGGTTTCGACGACCGCATGATCCGCCGCCAGATCGCCATCGTGCATTCGATGACGCCGGAGGAGCGGCGCAAGCCCGACATCCTGAAAGCCAGCCGCAAGAAGCGCATCGCCGCCGGTTCCGGCACGCGCGTTGAAGAAGTGAACAAGCTTCTGAAAATGCACCGCGGCATGGCCGACATGATGAAGATGATGGGCAAGAAGAAGGGCGGACTGCTGGGCGGTCTCGGCGGCCTGATGGGCGGCGGACCGAAGATGGACCCGGCCGCCCTTGAGGAAATGGCCCGCAACATGGGCAAGGGCGGACTGCCCGGTGGCTTGCCCGGCGGACTGGGCGGTCTCGCCGGCGGCCTGCCGAAGGGGCTTCCGGGCGGCCTGCCCGGCCTCGGCGGCGGGCTCCCCGGCCTTGGCGGTCTGCCGGGCCTGCCGAAGGGGCCGCGGAAGAAATGAGCGAACCGGCTATCCACCCCGAACTCGCCAGCCTGCGGGCCAGCATCGACAATATCGATGCCGCGCTGATCCACATGCTGGCCGAGCGTTTTCGCTGCACCCGCGCCGTCGGGGCCCTGAAAGCGCGCGAGAAGCTGCCGCCGGCCGATCCGGCGCGCGAGGCCCGGCAGATCGCCCGCCTTCGGGCTCTGGCGAAGGATGCCGACCTCGACCCCGATTTCGCGGAGAAATTCCTGAATTTCATCGTGAAAGAGGTCATTCGCCATCACGAGATCGCGCGTGATACGGCGATCCCCGATACTGCATCCGAACGCCGCTGACCGGCCGGGATGCAACGAACCAAACCAGACAAGACTGCTTTAAGGAGAAACCCATGTCCCTGAAAATCCGCCTCGCCCGCGGCGGCGCCAAGAAGCGCCCGTACTACCGCATCGTCATCGCCGACGCCCGCGCCCCGCGCGACGGCCGCTTCATCGAGAAGGTCGGCACCTTCAACCCGCTGCTCGCCAGGGACAGCGCCGAGCGCGTGACGCTGGTCACCGAGCGTATCCAGTACTGGCTGGAGAAGGGCGCTCAGCCGACCGACCGCGTGCTGCGCTTCCTCGATGCTGCCGGCCTTGCCAAGCGCCCGGCCCGCAACAACCCGACGAAGGGCGAGCCCGGCGAGAAGGCCAAGGAGCGCGCTGCCGCCCGCGCCGAGGCCGCTGCA
The DNA here is from genome assembly GCF_036822375.1 of Pseudoxanthobacter sp. NCBI lineage: Bacteria > Pseudomonadati > Pseudomonadota > Alphaproteobacteria > Hyphomicrobiales > Segnochrobactraceae > Pseudoxanthobacter > Pseudoxanthobacter sp. The sequence goes on from NZ_DAISHT010000206.1 coordinate 3,987, forward strand.
GCCACCGCCGAGTGATCCCGGTCCCGCGAAGGCATCCGGCAGCCCTGAAGGGCGGCCGGGGCCTTGCGGGTCCCGATCTTGCGAAGGGGCGCCGCGCGGTTCGCGCGCGCCCCTTCTGCGCCTTGGAAGGGCCCTGCCTTCCCGGGGTGCATCTCTGCCGGTCGCAAAGACCCTTACTGGCTGAAAAGACCCCTGCCCGCCGGAGCCGCTGACCGATGGCCGACGACGACCGCATCCTGATAGCCCGCATCGGCGCGGCGCACGGCGTGCGCGGCGAAGTGCGGCTCAACGCCTTCGGCGACGATCCCGGAGCGTTGCTCGACTACCCGTCCTTTTCGGCCGCCGACGGCCGGACCTTTCGCCTCACCGGGCTGAAAATGGTGGGCGAACGGCTGATCGCGCGCTTCCGCGGCATCACCGACCGCAACACCGCCGAAACCCTGACCAATCTCGACCTCTATGTGCTGCGTTCCGAACTGCCGGAGCCGGAGGACGAGGATACGTTCTATCATGCCGACCTGATCGGCCTCGATACCGTGACCGGAGCCGGCGAAAGCCTCGGCACGGTGATCGCCGTGCAGAACTATGGCGCCGGCGATCTTCTGGAAGTGGCCCCGCCGCGCGGGCCGACGCTGCTGCTGCCGTTTACGAAAGCGGTGGTGCCTGTGATCGATCTTGCCGGCCGCCGCGTGGTGGTGGAGCCGCCGCTGGGGCTGATCGGCGGCAGCGACGACGAGCGCCCGGAACCCGGCCCCGGCGACGATCAGGATCAGGATCAGGATGACGGGGAGGCGGCACGGTGAGCTTTGCCGCAACCGTGCTGACGCTCTATCCCGAGATGTTTCCGGGCCCGCTCGGCATCAGCCTTTCCGGCCGCGCGCTGGAAAAGGGGCTGTGGTCGCTGGAAGCGCGCAACATCCGCGACAGCGCCACCGACCGCCATCGCTCGGTCGATGACACGCCCTCCGGCGGCGGCCCCGGCATGGTGCTGCGCGCCGACGTTCTGGCGCGGGCCATCGATGCCGCCAGCCCGGCCGGAGACGACCGCCCCCGCCTGCTGATGAGCCCGCGCGGGCGGCCGCTGACGCAGGCTCTGGTGCGCGAACTGGCCGGCGGCCCCGGCGTCGTCATCGTCTGCGGCCGCTTCGAGGGCGTCGACCAGCGGGTGATCGACGGCCGCGGCCTGACCGAGATTTCCATCGGCGATTATGTGCTCTCCGGCGGCGAAATCCCCGCCATGGTGCTGATCGATGCCGTGGTTCGGCTTATTCCCGGCGTGATGGGCAAGGAGAGTTCCGGCACCGAGGAGAGCTTCTCCGAGCCGCTGCTGGAATATCCGCACTATACCCGCCCGGCAGAATGGGAGGGACGCGCCATTCCCGATATTCTGGTCAGCGGCGACCATGGCCGCATCGCGAAATGGCGGCGCGAGCAGGCACTGAAGCTGACACGGGAGCGGCGGCCGGATTTGCTGCGCGGCCCGGACCGGGACTGAAGGCATCGCGCCGGGCGCCGGGATCGGGGATGCGCGACATTTCGCGCCTCAGGCTTTGACAAGGTCAAAGACGGGGCCATCCGCCGCGGCATGCCGGGGCGGATGCAGCCCCGCGCGGGCCGGGACGCGGCGCCGCACCATGCCCCGCAGCGGCGGTTTTGATGCCCGGAGGGCTTTCGGAGGCGGCGAACCTGCGGTATGCGTCACCTCAGCCCGCAGCCCGCCGGATCCGGTCCGCCGGGGTCTTGTCCTCCGCCGGCCGCGGCCCGGATTTACCCTGCCCGCCGGTCGTCCGATCTCATTTTCCGGCCGGTGACCTTACAAGCGCTTGTTCAAGCGAGGAAGTTCTCCAATGGCCTCCTACGATCTCGTCGTCATCGGCACCGGCCCCGGCGGCTATGTCT
>NZ_DAISHT010000207.1:0-2565 GCF_036822375.1 Pseudoxanthobacter sp.
ATTCCGTGGTCGCCTTCATCGACGACGACAAGGCGCTGCAGGGCACGCAGATCGTGGGCCGGCGGGTGCACCCCGCCCGCGACCTGCCGGACCTGATCGCCCATCACGGGGTGAAGCGCATTCTGCTCGCCATCCCCTCCATGCCGCTGCGCAGCCGGCGCGAGCTGCTGACCCGGCTTTCGGGCCTCGGCGTGATCGTGCAGACGGTGCCCTCCGCGCCGGAACTGGTGGCCGGCCTCGCACGCATCGACTCGCTGCGCCAGATCACCGCCGAAGACCTGCTGGAGCGCGAGAAGGTCGATCCCCAGCGCGACCTGCTGGCACCGGCAACCCGCGGCAAGGCGATTCTGGTGACGGGCGCCGGCGGCTCCATCGGCTCGGAACTCTGCCGCCAGATCTTCGCCCTCGGGCCGCGGCTGATCGTGCTCTATGAGATCAACGAGTTCGCGCTCTATTCGATCGACGAGGAGCTGCGCGACCTCGCCAACGCTGCGCGGGCCCGCAAAGGGCCCGGCGGCGAGCCGGCGGTGGTTCCGGGCATTCATCCCGTGCTCGGCAGCGTGTGCGATGGCGCCCGCGTCGGCGCGGTGATGAGCGCCTTCGGCATCGAGACCGTCTATCACGCCGCCGCCTACAAGCACGTGCCGCTGGTCGAACTGAACGTGCTGGAAGGCCTCGTCAACAACGTGCTCGGCACCGCAACGGTAGTGGAAGAGGCGCTGCGGCACGATGTCGAGCGCTTCATTCTGGTTTCCACCGACAAGGCGGTGCGGCCGACCAACGTGATGGGGGCGAGCAAGCGCTGGGCGGAACTGATCTGTCAGGATGCGCAGACCCGCTCGGCACGCACCGTCATCTCCATGGTGCGCTTCGGCAACGTGCTGGGCTCGTCCGGTTCGGTCATTCCGCTGTTCCAGCGCCAGATCAAGCGCGGCGGCCCGGTGACCGTGACTCATCCGGACGTGACGCGCTATTTCATGACCATTCCGGAGGCTGCCCAGCTCGTCATTCAGGCCGGCGCCATGGCCGTGGGCGGCGAGGTGTTCCTGCTCGACATGGGCGACCCGGTGCGCATCGACGATCTCGCCCGGCGCATGATCTCGCTGCACGGCCTCAGCGTGCGCGACGGCGACAACCCGGATGGCGACATCGAGATCGTCTACAGCGGCCTGCGGCCCGGCGAAAAGCTCTATGAGGAACTGCTGATCGGCGACAACCCGATGGCAACGCAGCACCCAAAGATCATGCGCAGCCGTGAGGACGGCATGGCCACGGCCGAACTGGCACAGTTGCTGGCAGCCCTGCGGGCGGCAGCCGGAGCCGGCGATGTCGCGGCCGCAATCGCGCTGCTGGGCCGGGCAGTGCACGAATACCGGCCGATCTCGGCCACCGTCGATATCCTGACCGCGCACAACACGGCCTCGCCCGTCAGCATGGTACCGCAGGTTGCAACGCCGCAGCGCGTGGTTCCGCTGTCGCAGCCGCAAACCCGCGGCTGAGGCCAGCGCCCGCCCCGCTGACCAGCCTCATTTGGCCCGCCCCATTTGCCCGGCACCGCTGGCCGCGGCCTGTTTGCCCGGCCCCCTTCTCCCGGCCCTGTTCGCCTACGTACAACCCCGCGTGACACCTTGCCATCTGGTAAACGGGGGCTGACGGCGCAAATCTCGGTTTCGCACTGGTGCGTTCAAAAGGACAAGGCCGGGGGCAGCTGCCCCGACCTCGGTTATCGCAAGAACCGGGAGTTCAGCCATGATTGCTCCGAAAGAACCCGTCGCCGAACCTGTTTCGGATCTGCCCGCGGCCCTGCTGGCCGCCCCGCGGATGCCGGCAGCCGGCCCCCATGCCCGCCCGGACCTGATCAACGAATGGGCCACGCCCGGCGCCGGCATGCTCAGCGACTTCAGCCTTGACGGCGAGGCCGACCCCGCCGGCGGCTGATCGCCGCTGTGGCAGGCGGTCACGAGCGGAAGATCGCAAGACCGGGGATTCGCAGACCGGAGATTGCCGGCAAGAGGCAGATCGCCGGCGAGAGACCGCATGACGGGACCCGCGGGACGGGACCGCGCCTGACAGGGAATTACGGCCGTCAACGGCCGATGCGGCGCCGGAGGCCTGATGGCCACCGGCGGCGATTGTATTTTGCTATTTTGTCGCGGGAGCGTGCTGCACAGGGCACGCAGGCGCGGGCCGGTGACATTCGTGGACCGGTGACGGTGGAATGTGGTTTGAGCCTGTCGCGCGACGGCATTTCGCCGGGCGGACAGATCGCTCATTGGTATGCCGTTGCCGCAGGAAACACGGGGCGTCTGATGAGCACCCGGTTCCTTGGCCCGGTTTCCTTGGCCCGGTCGCTTGGCCCGGTCGCTTGGCCCGGTTCGTTGGGGAAGAACGCGCGGCGCGTCCCCACACCCGGAGCGCGCGGCCTCGCCGGCAGCGCGACGCCTTCGCAAGCGGAGCTTGCGGGGTGCCGTCCTGCGCGACCGCAAGGCACATGGAACGCAGCAAGAGGACCGCAGGGCGAAGGCCCGGCGGGTATCGGCTCATCGCCCGCTGGTTTGTCACCTG
>NZ_DAISHT010000207.1:2665-5864 GCF_036822375.1 Pseudoxanthobacter sp.
GCTGGTTTGTCACCTGACTTTGCGCGGCCGCGCTCTGTGTCCGCGGAATCGGTATGCTCTGACCGGCCTTCCGCTATCAAGGTGTGCTTTTCTGCGCCGGACCGGACGTTGCCTGATCCCGCCGCTATCGTTTTTATCGGGAGGCTGAAGGGGAAGCCGTCGCCCTCAGAGGTCGCCGCCCCCGTCGCCGCCCGCCGTCGTCCCCCACCATGGGGCGAACCTTGCCGTCTCCCTGACACCCGCTGTCTTGCGCGCCGGTTCGCACGGCCCCCCTTGGCCGTTGCCGATGTCGGCTCGGCACCGGGCTGTTGCCGCGCCCGTCGCGATTGCCGCCATCAGGTTTGCCGCCGCGCCCGAAGCGCAGAGCGGCGAGGAAGCGGTCGCCAGTCCATGTCAGCCGGTCCATGCCCGCCAGTCCATGCCCGGCGGGCCCGGGCGATGTGCCAACGGCACAGGTCAGGCGAACGTCTCAGGCGAACGTCCGTGATGCAACGATTGTGAGGCCACGCCGCCGGCGGTTGTCCCCCTCCGAGGTAGTGCCCCACGGCCTCCCCCGACATGACACCCGGCCAACATGCCCCCGGAGCGCGCCCTGCCAGACCAGCCCGGCGCGCCGGGCGGTTTTCCGCGCCAACGCCCGCACCGGGGCAACGGCGCCGCTCTCTTCTGCCTGTGGGATGGATGAAACGCCGAGAGCACCAAGCGGCGCCCGGCCCCGGGGTTCCACCCGGACAGCCGGCAGCGCAGGCCCGGCGGCGCAGGCCGGCCCATGGGGCTGAACCCCTCGCCGACGCCCGCAGGCGGGCGCCCGCATCGCGCCCGGCACGCCGCCCGCGCAGCCTTGAAACCTCACCGGCGATGCCCTGCGCACGCACGGCCTTTGCCGGCCCGCTCCACCCGGCACACGGCCGGCCGGAGCCCGGCTGATCTGCGGCGGCGGATGCTGCCCGGCGCCGTTCAGCGATAAAGATCGGCGCGGGTCGGCGGCAGGCCGGACGGGCCCTTGGCGCGGCGCGAGCCGAGGGTCTGGAAAATGCCGATGGTGCCGCGCTCGAAGCCCAGCGAAACACCGGCCAGATAAAGCAGCCACAGCCGCGTCTTGGCCTCGCCCACCTCGGCCACCGCCTGCTCGCGGTTGGCATAGAGCCGTTCGCACCACAGCCGGGTGGTGCGGGCATAGTGCTCGCGCCAGGCTTCGACATCGTGGATCTCGAAGCCGTGGCGCTCGATGGCCGCCACCGAATGGCCGATGTGGTCCAGTTCCGAGCCCGGGAAGATGTAATTGATGATCGCGGCATATTCCGGCCGCTTCTTGCGGAACGCCTCTTCGGTCTTCTTGGAGGGCCGGGTAATGGCGTGGTTCAGCAACAGGCCGCGCGCGCGCAGCAGACCGCGCAGCTTGGAGAAATAGGCCGTCTGGTTCTCAAGGCCGACATGCTCGAACATGCCGATAGAGGCGATCTTGTCGAAGCTGCCCTCGATATCGCGATAGTCCTTCAGCTCCACATGCACCCGGCCCTCAAGACCCAGCCGCGTAATTTTGTCCTTCACGAAATCGAGCTGCGCCTGCGACAGCGTCACGCCATAGGCTTCCACGCCATAATGCTGCGCCGCGTGGCAGACGAGGCCGCCCCAGCCGCAGCCGATATCGAGAAATTTCTCGCCCGGCTGCAGGCGCAGCTTGCGGCAGATCATGTCGAGCTTGGCTTTCTGGGCCTCTTCGATGCCGGCATCCCAGGTCGGGAAATAGGCGCAGGAATACTGCATCTCGGGATCGAGGAAGAGGCTGTAGAACGCATTCGACAGATCGTAATGGAACTGCACCAGCGCCTTGTTATCCCGGCCCTGATCGTCGCGGGCGGCCTGTGCGCCGGTGTAGGCGTGGGTGGCGGCGGCCACCGACTTGTCGCGCGCCGAGAGCAGCAGGAAGGGCAGCAGCGTGCGCGCCAGCGTCCACTTGCTGAGCTTCTTCACCCAGCCGCGCGAGTCCGCCCGCCCGCGCCGTGCGGCGATGTCCAGCAGCGTGCCGCCTTCGATATCGATGTCGCCGGCAGCCATCAGTTCCACCAGCGTCGTCAGCTTCGGCGCCTTCAGCAGCCGGGTGATGGCCAGCGGGGAGCGGATGGCGAAACCCACCTCCTCGCGCACATCCGGCCCCAGCGGCACCACCTCGCCGTTCCACAGCCGGACATAGAGGTTGGCCTGCAACTCGGCCGCGATGTGCTGAAGAAGAGTGCGCGCCCGGGCGATGAGCTTGTCGTTCCTGGTCATGACCGCTTCCGTCTCCCGCCAGAGCCCCGCCGCCGGTGCGGCCGGCAGGGCCGGGTTAGCCAAGGGCCGGCCGCGAATCTCCGCCCGGCATTGGTGCGGCACGTTATGCGAGCCGGGCCGCCGATTCCAGTGGCCGGCCGGTCGCGGGCCGGCCCGCCCGCCCTTTGCCGGCGTCCGGTCCGGCCGGGCGGCCCCATTTGCCGCAGCCGGAGCGCCCTTGCGGCGCCCCGACAGCGACAATCGGCACATTTCTTTTCGTCTCGGAGAGACTTCCGTAACGGGCGGGCGGTTAAAACGGGTTCGGGCGGAAACGCGGAAGAGTCGTACCGGCCGCCCCAAGAGGACCGGGCAGGAAAGCCCGAACCAGTTGACGCAGGTGTTCCGATGGGCGAGCAAACCCTCTATCTGATTCAGGCTTTCAGCGAGAGCACCCGCGGCCGTCTTCTGATCGATGCCCCGATCCGCTGCATCTCCGAGCGCGCGGCGCGCGCCGGTGCAGAGCGGCTGGCCAATACCAAGGCCGGGGTGATGGCGCTGGTGATGCGCGGCGACATGTCGAAGGGTCTCGACCACGCCCACACCGAGATCCTCTACCAGTCCGGCCGCATCCCGGAAGAAATCACCATCACCTGAGCGGCCCGCCGCCTCGGCGCTCCGCCCTGAACGGGCCTCCGCAGGCCCGGTGCGGGCCCGAAGAGCGATTCGACGATAAGCGACAGGCGCCCCGACGGGCGCCTTTTTTGTTGCCTCCCCCCCTCACCCGGCCCGCCATCAGCAAAAAAGGCCGGCCCCGCGGTCGGGACCGGCCTTTTCAGGATTTGCTGCCGGCAGCGACGCGACAGGGTCGCGCCGCCCGCGGCGGTCGTCTCAGGAAATCACTTCAGGATCTTGGCGACGACGCCGGCGCCGACGGTGCGGCCGCCTTCAC
>NZ_DAISHT010000208.1:0-5836 GCF_036822375.1 Pseudoxanthobacter sp.
CAACGCGCTCTTCCGGCAGGCCCGCGTCGTCCGGGGCCGGCAGCCATTCGCCGGCCGCTGCCTGTTCCGCGGTTTCGGCCATCATGCCGGCCGGGGGCTGGTGCCCGGCATCGGAGGCCGCGGTGCGCGGTGCGGAGAACGCCGCCTTCAGGGCTTCCATGTAGGAGCGGTGCGCGGCCGGGGGCAGCGGCGTGCCCTCGTCTGCGGCGGGCGCAGCCGGGCCGGCCGCGGGCGCGGACGGGCGCGGGGCGGGCTGAACGGCCGCCTCATCGCCTTCCTCCGGCGGCCGCAGCAGGCGATCCGGCGTGCGGGTGAAACGCGCGCTGCCCTGAAAGGTGAACGAGCGCAGCCAGACGGGCACGAAGTCCGCATCGATCCATGCCTGATCCTCCGGCCGCGCCTGCCGCCCGCCCGAAGGTGCGGCACCCGCGCGGCCTTCCTGCGCGACCGGGCGCGAGGCGGGGTGGGCCGGTCTCGGAGGCTGGTTCGAAGCGGACATGGTTCTTTTACCCCAGGGAACACCGATAGTTCTCAAGGGATAAGCAACGGGAATTAAGACGAGGTTTTCACAGCGGACCGACATCGGCGCGGCCTGTGCACGCCCGCGCACACAAGCGCGTGAGGCCTTGCCGGGGCGTGCCGTCAGCCTTCCTCGGCAAAGCGGTAACCGATGCCGGGTTCGGTGCGGATCAGCACCGGGCGGGCCGGATCGCGCTCGATCTTCTGGCGAAGCTGGCCGATGAAGACGCGCAGATAATGCAGATCCTCGCCATGGGCCGGCCCCCACACGGCGGTCAGCAGCGCATGGTGCGTCACCACCCGCCCGGCATGGCGGGCAAGCAGCAGCAGCAGGTCATATTCCTTCGGCGTCAGCCGGACGGGGCTGCCGTCGCGGCTGACGATGCGCCGTTCCGCATCGATTTCCAGACCGTCGGCCGAAAGCCGCCCCGGCGGCGTGCCCGCGCGCTGGCGGTGGCGCAGGGCCGTGCGGATGCGGGCGGTCAGCTCGCCGATGCCGAACGGCTTTTCCACATAGTCGTCGGCGCCGAGATCGAGGGCGGCGATCTTCTCGCTCTCGCGGTCGCGGGCGGAAAGGATGATGACCGGCACATCGGACCAGCCGCGCAGCCGGCCGATCACCTCCTTGCCGTCCATGTCCGGCAGGCCGAGATCGAGGATGATGACATCGGGCGCCGTCGTCGCCGCCGCCTTCAGCGCCTCCGCCCCGCTGGCCGCCTCGCTCACGGCATAACCGGCGGCGGTCAGGGCGGGGCGCAGGAAGCGCTGGATCTGCGGTTCGTCATCCACCACCAGAACACGATCCCGGTTCATCGCGCCCGCCCCTGCCCGTCGCTTTCGCCGCCGGCAGGAAAGCGGATTTCGATCCGCGTGCCAACACCCTCCGGCGGATCGGTCGCGCGGATGCGCCCGCCCATCGCCTCGGTGAAGCCGCGCGCGATGGAAAGCCCCAGCCCGGTGCCCGGCGGGCGGCCGTCCGGCTGGCTCTGGCGGAAGAACTTGCCGAACACCTTCTCCCGGTCCGCCGGCGCAATGCCGGGTCCGCGGTCGGTGACGGCCATCACCACGGCCCCGCCCTCCCCATGCGCCTCAACGCACACCGGCAGTCCGCGACCGTATTTGGCGGCATTGTCGATGAGGTTGAACAGCACCTGCCCCAGCAGCACGCTGTCGCCGCGGATCAGCGGCAGCCCCGGGGCCACGGCGGTCTGCACCTGCAGGGCCGGAAAATAGCGCGCACTGCGCTCGGCCGCGGCCGCCACCACATCGCCGGCATCGATCCAGTCGCGCCGCACATCCAGCGTGCCGGCCTCGATGCGCGTCATGTCGAGCAGGTTGGAGACGAAGCGCGACAGCCGCCCGCCCTCTTCCTCGATGGTGGCCAGCAGATCGTCGCGGCTTTCCGCGCTCATACCGGCGCCGAACTGGCGCAGGCTCGTCACCGCACCGGTGATGGTGGCCAGCGGCGTGCGCAGATCGTGAGAAACCGACGACAGCAGCGCCTCGCGCAGGCTCTCCTCCTGCCGGCGCGCCGCCTGCGCCAGCGAGGCTTCGGCAAGGCGCGCGCGGTCGAAGGCCGTCGCCGTCTGGTCGATGACGGCCAGCAGCATGCGGTCGGAAAGCCGGTCCGGTGTCATCGCCACGGCAGCAAGGCCGCAGACGCCGATAACACCGTGCGGCCCCACCATGGGGCGGAAATGAAAGCGGCTGGAAGGCAGCGTTCCGGTGTGGCGGCCGGCCGGCTCGTTGCGCTCGAACGCCCAGCGCGCGGCGCTGGTGTCGGCCACGTTCAGTTCGGCATCGGGCGGCCAGGCGGCGGCCAGCGTCAGCGCCCCGTCCTGCGGCGCCAGCACCACCGCCGGCCCGCCGAACAGGCCGTGAAGCTGCGACACCGCGGCCCAGAGCACCTCGTCGGCCCCGGCCGCGCCGGAAAGGCGGCGCGAAAAATCATAGAGCGACTGCACCGCCGCCGCCCGCGCCCGCGCCGCCCGCGCCTGATCGCGCACCCGCGAGGCGAGCCCGCCCGTCAGCACCGCCGCCACCAGAAAGGCAATGAAGGCAAACACCTCGTGCGGCGAGGCAATGGTGAAGGTGTAGAGCGGCGGGATGAAGAAGAAATTATAGGCAAGGCCCGACAGCACCGCCGCCGCCAGCGCCGCCGGATAACCGGCCGCGACAGCGGAAACCACCACCGCCATCAGAAACAGCAGCGAAACGTTCGGCAGCGGCACGATGTGGCCGAGCCCGACACCGCCGAGCGTGGCGGCCGCGGTGCACAGGCCGGCGACCAGCAGCGAGCCGGCAAGCCCCGCCGGCCGCAGCCGCGGGCGGCGCGGCGCGGCCGGCCCCGTCGCCGGCCCGCCCGGCCCGGTGACCAGATGCACGCCGATGCCCCCGGCCCGCGCCACCAGCGCATCGGCCAGCGCCACGGCGCTGCCGGGCAGAAAGGCCCGCCGCCGCGGGGCGCCGATGACGATCTGCGTGGCGTGCTCGCGCCGGGCCAGACGCAGCACCTCGTCAACGAAATCGGTTGCCGTCAGGCGGCGCGTTTCGGCGCCGAGCTGCTCGGCCAGACGAAAGAGATCGTCGAGCCGCGCCGCGGCCGGCCCGTCTTGCGCCTCGCGGTCCGGCCGGGTGACGGAAACCACAATCCACGGCGCGTTGAGCCCGGCGGCCAGCCGGCTTGCCACCCGCACCACCTTTTCCGACAGCGTATCCGGCCCGATGCAGACGATGAGCCGCTCCGCGCTGGCCCACGCCCCTTCGATGGCGTGGCCCTTCAGATAGTCCACCATGTCGTCGTCGACACGGGCGGCGGTGCGGCGCAGGGCCAGTTCGCGCAGGGCCGTCAGGTTACCGGGGCGGAAGAAGCGCTCGGCCGCGCGCCGCGCGCTTTGCGGCAGGTAGACCTTGCCTTCCCGCAGGCGGGCGATCAGTTCCGCCGGCGGCAGATCGACCAGCACCACGTCATCGGCATTCTGCAACACCGTGTCCGGCACGCGCTCGCGCACCGCAACGCCGGTGATATCCGACACCACGTCGGCAAGGCTCTCCAGATGCTGGATGTTGAGGGCGCTCCACACATCGATGCCGGCATCGAGCAGTTCGCCGATATCCTGAAAGCGCTTCGGATGCCGGGCGCCTTCCGGGTTGCTGGACGCCAGTTCGTCGACGATGAGCACCTTCGGGCGGCGGGCCAGCGCGGCATCGAGGTCGAAGGCCTCCAGACTGCGGCCCTTGTAGGCCACCCGGCGGCGCGGCAGCACCTCCAGCCCCGTCAGCAGCGCCGCGGTGTCGCCGCGACCGTGGGTTTCGGCAAGGCCGACGACGATATCGACGCCGTCGGCCCTGAGTTTGTGCGCCCGCGAGAGCATGGCAAATGTCTTGCCCACGCCCGGTGCGGCGCCGAGAAACAGCGTCAGCCGGCCGCGGCCGGCCCGGCCGGCGGCGGCAAGCAGCGCATCGGGATCGGGCCGGATTTCGGCATCGGACGCGGGCGGCATCGGCGCGGGCTCAGCTTTCGTGCCGGTCGAGGGCGAGGTTGAGCTCTAGCACATTGACGCGCGGCTCGCCGATGAAACCGGCCAGCCGGCCTTCGGTGTGGCGGGCAATGAGCGCCTCCACCGCCGCCGGGGCAAGGCCGCGGGCAGCGGCCACACGGGCGGCCTGCGCGCGGGCAAAGGCCGGCGAAATGTGCGGATCGAGCCCCGAGCCGGAGGCTGTCGCCGCGTCCGCCGGCACCGCACCGGCAAGGCCCGCGCCGTGCAGGCGGGCGATATCGGCGGCCACCCGCTCCTTCAGCTTCGCGGCGGTCGGACCGAGGTTGGAGCCCGACGAGGCCGCCGCATTATAGGGCGCTTCGGCGGTTGCCGAGGGGCGCGGCCAGAAATAACCCGGCTCGCTGAACGGCTGGCCGATCAGCGACGAGCCGACCACCGTTCCCCCGCGCAGAACGAGGCTGCCGCCGGCCGCCCACGGCAGGGCCGCGCCGGCAACGCCGGTGATGGCCAGCGGATAGCCGAGGCCGAGCAGCAGGGTGAAAAGCCCCGTGAGCACGAGGGCGGGACGCAGTTGCTGAAGCATGACGATCACACCAGATGGAGGCTGCTGACCACGACATCGACCAGCTTGATGCCGGCGAACGGCAGCACCAGCCCGCCGAGGCCATAAACGAGCAGGTTGCGGCGCAGCAGCGCCGCCGCGCCGACCGGGCGCCAGCCGACGCCCTTCAGCGCCAGCGGAATGAGCGCCACGATGATGAGGGCGTTGAAGATGACCGCCGACAGGATGGCGGATTCCGGCGAGGACAGGCCCATGACGTTGAGGCGGCCGAGCGCGGGATAGGTGGCGATGAACAGCGCCGGGATGATGGCGAAATATTTCGCCACGTCGTTGGCGATCGAGAACGTGGTGAGCGCACCGCGGGTCATCAGCAGCTGCTTGCCGATCTCCACGATCTCGATGAGCTTGGTGGGGCTGGAATCCAGATCGACCATGTTCGCCGCCTCGCGCGCGGCCTGCGTGCCGGTCTGCATGGCCACGCCGACATCGGCCTGCGCCAGCGCCGGGGCGTCGTTGGTGCCGTCGCCGCACATGGCGATGAGGCGGCCGCCGGTCTGGGCCTTGCGGATGAAGGCGAGCTTGTCTTCCGGCGTTGCCTGCGCGAGGAAATCGTCGACACCGGCCTCCGAGGCGATGGCCGCCGCGGTGACCGGGTTGTCGCCGGTGACCATGACGGTGCGGATGCCCATGGCGCGCAGCTCCGCGAAGCGGGCCTTGATGCCTGGCTTCACCACATCCTTGAGCTGGATGACGCCGAGCAGCCGCGCCCCGTCGGCCACCGCCAGCGGCGTGCCGCCGGAGCGGGCAATGCCTTCCACCGCAGCGCGGAACTGCGCCGGGGCCAGCGCCTCCTCAAGGCCGGCGAAGCGCAGCACCGCATCGACGGCGCCCTTGCGCAGCCGCCGCCCCCCCGCGTCCACACCGGAAAGCCGGGTTTCGGCGGCAAAGGGAATGACGGCATCCGGCACCAGCGCCGGCAGCGCGAGGCCGTGATCGCCGGTTGCCAGCGCCACGATGGAGCGGCCCTCCGGCGTCTCGTCGGCAAGGCTTGCCAGCAGGGCGGCCTCCGCCAGCGCCTTCTCGCTCACGCCCGGCACGGGAATGAACGCGCTCGCCATGCGGTTGCCGTAGGTGATGGTGCCGGTCTTGTCGAGCAGCAGCGTGTCGACATCGCCGGCCGCCTCCACCGCCCGGCCCGAGGTGGCGATGACGTTGAAGCGCACCAGCCGGTCCATGCCCGCGATGCCGATGGCCG
>NZ_DAISHT010000209.1:0-4272 GCF_036822375.1 Pseudoxanthobacter sp.
TCCTTCAGGTGCTCGTGGTCGATATGGCGGGCGGCGGAGACGAGGGCCGGCGGCTCCAGCAGGCGGCGCAGGGCATAGTGATCCTTGATCGACTGCGCGGTGAGCGGCCCGGCCATCCAGTGCGAACTCTGGTTCTTGCGCACCAGCCCGCGTTCCTGCAGGCGCGAGAGCACGTCGCGCACCACGGTGCGGCTGACATTGAAATGACCGGCCAGTTCGGTCTCGATGATGCGGTACTGGCCGAACACCACGCAGCCGGCAACGTCGCTTTCCACCACGTCATAGATGCGCTCCCACGAGCCGCGGCTCTGCAGAGCCTCGTCCACCTCCTGGGCGACGGCGATGTCGATGGCCTTGAAATCGGTGCGCAGCGGCGGGGCCGGGCTGTCGGCGGGGCCGACGAGATAGCCGCGCCCCTCGAAACGGTGAATGAGGCCATCCGACTCAAGGCGTTGCAGCGCGCGCTGCACCGGCGCCCGCGAGGTCTGCAGCCGGTCGGCGATCGGGCCTTCCAGCAGCACCAGCCCCGCCGGCAGCCTTCCGGCGGCAATGTTGGCGCGCAGCACGTCCTCGACGATCTCGTAGCGCCGCTGCGCCATCTGGTTCGACCGCGTCCGTTCCATGCCCGCCATCCGTTCTGCCGGCATTGCCGGCCTGTGCCGCGCCGCCCGCCCTGATCGAACCTGCCGGGCCCGGCGCTGGCAAGCCCTCCGGCGCTCTTGTGCACGGTTGCGTGCCCGGTGCGGTTGTCCGGGACCCGCCAGCGGCCGGCGGCAATAAAATGATTTCTGCATACAAAATTTATCCGCGCAACAGCCATTCCAGCCGCACGAACGCGCCGCCGGGCGCCTGCGGCCGCCATGGCGTGGCCGTGAACCGGCCGGAAAGGCGCTGTCGGGCGATATCGAAAAGACTGATGTCGGCTATCAGGGCACCAGATTTTCCGGGCGGCCTCTGGCGGCAACGAATCGTCCGCCGCGGGCGGCGGAACGGGTAACGGGGTTCGCTGCCGCCTCTTTGGCCATGGCGCGGAACCGGGCATGGTTGCGGCCGCAGGGGCGTGTGCAGGGAAAATGCGGCGCACCAAAAAAGAGTGTTGAATACAAAAGCCGTTCAATGTAGCGTCATGAAATCGGGCGCCGTTCAGAAGCGCTCCAGAGGACTTTCAGGTATCTGGTTAAACAGAATTGTCGTGGTGCCGGCCGAATGCGGTCTGCGTCAACGGTATTCGTGTGTCCGTTTCCCGCTCTGTGGCGACGGATGCAGGATGGCCGGCGGGCTTCTGTTGCCATCGGATACCGCAGCGAATGGAAAAAGGCGGATGACCACCGTTCTTTCGCTTTCCGGCGTTACAAAGACATATGGCGAGCTTCGTGCCCTTGACGCCATCACGCTGGCCGTGCCGGGCAATACCTATGTCTCGCTGCTCGGGCCGAGCGGGTCCGGCAAGACGTCGCTGCTGCGCGTCATCGCCGGCTTCGAGGAACCGGATGCCGGCAGCGTGGTGTTCGACGGCCGCCGGATCGATCGGGTGGCCCCGCATCGCCGCGGCATCGGCTTCGTGTTCCAGAACTTTGCGCTGTTTCCGCATCTCACGGTTTACGACAACGTGGCCTTCGGGCTGGAGAACCGCGAGACCGGCCCGGCGGGCAGCCCGGCTGAGCGCCGCGAGCGGGTAATGGCGATGATCGGCCTCGTCGGTCTCGACGGGCTGGAAGGGCGCGGCGTGAGCCAGATTTCCGGCGGCCAGCGCCAGCGCGTGGCGCTCGCCCGCACACTGGTGACGGAACCGCGTCTGGTGCTGCTCGACGAGCCGCTGGGTGCGCTGGATGCCAACCTGCGCGGCCGCATGCGCGAGGAACTCCGCCTCATCCGCGAGCGCCTCGGCGTGACGTTCCTGCATGTGACCGGCAGCGAGACCGAAGCGCTGGCCATGGGCGACAGCGTGGTGGTGCTGAACCGCGGCCGCATCGAGCAGGTGGCGGATTCCGACACCGTCTATAACCGCCCGGCCTCGGCCGACGTGGCCCATTTCCTCAATTGCTACAATATCTTCGACGGCGCACTCGCCGATGGCGCGTTCGTCGGCCCGGCCGGCCGTTTTGCCCTTGCACCCGGTGCGGAGCGCATTCCCGGCCGCCCCGCCTATGCGGTGCGGCAGGATCGCATCGCCATCGGCCCGGCGGACGGGGCGCTGCAGCCCGGAGAGGTGGGCGTGGCGGCGACCTTCGTTGCCAGCGAATACACCGGCGCCTCGCTCATTTCGCTGTTCTCGCTCGACAGCGGCGCGGTGATCGAGGTCGAGGACCACCTGAGCCACCGTGCCCCGCGCCAGTTCCAGCCGCAGACCCGCTACGGCCTGAGCTGGAAGGCCGCCGATGCCCTGATCTTCGCCTGAGCGGGCCCGACTGCCCGAAACCGGCGACCGCACGATGAGAGCCGGCCGGATGCTTCCGGCCGCAACGGGCGCGGCTTGCCCGCCGCCACGGAGTTTCACGGAGAGTGACCGCATGACGACGACAACCCCGGCGGCAGCGGTGCCGGAGGCATCCTCGCTGACCGCACGCAGACGGCGGACCACGCTGTGGCTGGTGGCGCCGGGCGTGATCTGGATGACGCTGTTTCTGGTGCTGCCCATCCTGATGATGGTCTATGTGTCGTTCTGGACCCAGACCACCTTCAAGGTGGAGCCGATCCTGACGACGAAGAGCTGGGTGACCTTCTTTACCAGCGAAACCTATCTCGGCGCGCTGTGGACCACGATCCGCATCTGGCTGACGGTGCTCGCCGCCACCATCATTGTGGGCTATCCGACGGCGCTGTTCGTCGGCCTGTTCGTCAGGAACAAGACGCTGCAGACCGTGCTGCTGGTGCTGTGCGTCATTCCGTTCTGGACCTCGTTCCTGATCCGCGTTCTGGCCTGGCGGCCGATGCTGGGCAAGGAAGGGGCGATCAATCTCATCCTGCAGGCAACCGGCATCACCACCGCGCCCATTGAGGCGCTGCTGTTCTCCGAGCTGTCGGTGGTGATCGGGATGACGCAGATCTACTGCGTGTTCATGGTCGGCCCCATCGCCTTCATGATGGGGCGCATCGACCAGAACGTTATCGAGGCTGCGCGCGATCTCGGCGCCGGGTTCGGCCGCATCTTCCGCACCGTCATCCTGCCGCTGTCCATGCCCGGCGTGGTGGTGGGCGCCATCTTCGTGTCCGTCATGGTGCTCGGCGAGTTCGCCACGGCGGCCGCCCTGTCGGGCCGCAAGGTCAACATGCTCGGCAACATCATCGTCACGCAGGTCGGCTCGCTCAAATGGGCCTTCGCCGCGGTCGTCGGCGTGGTGCTGACGGTGCTGATGGGCGCCGTGGTGGCCGGCCTGCTGCGCGTCGTCAACCTTCGCAAGGAGCTTTGAGCGATGCAGACCGGAATCGTCAAACCGGCGCTGGCTCTCTATACCGCGCTGTTCCTGCTGTTCCTCTACGGCCCGATGGTGGTGCTCGCCATCCTGTCGTTCCAGACCGGGCCGGAAGGCGGGCCGCAGTTTCCGATCATCGAATGGTCGACCTACTGGTACCGCCACCTGTTCGGCCTCACCCCGCCCACCCGCATCGCGCCGCTGCCGATCGAGGAAAGCCTGCTGCGCTCGCTGGGGCTGGCGTTCATGACGATGGTGGTTTCCACCGTGCTGGGCGTGGCCTCGGCGCAGGCGTTCCGCACCCGCTTCCGCGGCTCCGGCTTCGTGTTCTACCTCATCGTGCTGGGCATGATGGTGCCCGGCGTGCTGGTCGGCCTCGGCATGGCGCTGGTCGCCAACACCTTCGGCATCGACCGTCACTGGTGGTCCACCGCCTTCGTGCTGCATGTGGTCTACACCTTCCCCTTCGCCTTCCTCGTCATGCTGGCGATCTTCAACCGCTTCGATCAGAGCGTGGAGGAGGCGTCGTGGTCGCTGGGCGTCTCGCCGGCGCGCACCTTCCGCAAGGTGACCTTTCCGCTGATCTTCCCCGGCGTGCTGTCGGCCATGCTGTTCGCCTTCACGCTGTCCTATGACGAATTCTCCCGCACGTTGTTTGCCTCGGGGCGCGATCTGACGCTGCCGCTGGCGATCTACGGCACGTTCTCGGTGGAAATTCATCCGAACGTCTTCGCCTTCGGTGTGCTCACCACTCTGTTCTCGTTCGCTCTTCTTTCGGTCTACGCCGTGCTGATGGGGCTTTCGGTGCGCCGCGCCCGCCGCTACGGCCTGCAGGAGGATGCCTGATGGCTGCTGCAAC
>NZ_DAISHT010000209.1:4372-5833 GCF_036822375.1 Pseudoxanthobacter sp.
CTGGTCCATTATTCCGGCGCCAAGGCCGCCATCATCGGCATGACCAAGGCGCTGGCGCGTGAGGTTTCCGCCCGCGGCGTGCGCGTCAATGCGGTTGCCCCCGGGCCGATCAACACGCCGCTGGTGCGGGCGCTGTCGCCGGACTGGCAGGCCCGCAAGGCGGCCGAACTGCCGCTCGGCCGCTTCGGCGAGCCGGAAGAGGTGGCCGAGACGGTCGCCTTCCTCGCTTCCCCCGGTGCCGCCCTGTTCGTTGGCCAGACGCTCGGCCCCAACAGCGGCGACGTGATGCTCTGAGGCGGCTGCCCGCCCGATTTTCAGGGAGACTGTTCCATGTCCGCGCACATTGCGTCTGCGCCCACCCCGCGCGTCGTGCTCGTCACCGGCGCCGGTATCGGCATCGGCCGCGCCACGGCGAAGACCTTTGCGGCGGCCGGCGACCATGTGGTCGTGACCGACGTGCTGGAGGCCGAAGGGCGCGCCGTCGTGGCCGAGATCGCGGCGGCCGGCGGCAAGGCCGAATTCGCCTTTCTCGACGTGCGCTCCACCGATGCCGTCGATGCGCTCGTTGCCGGTCTGGAGGCCCGCTTCGGTGCCGTCGATGTGATCGTCGCCAATGCCGGCATCGCCCACAAGGTGCCGCTCAGCGAGATGACCGACGAGAAATGGGATCTGACCCTTGAGATCGACCTCAAGGGCATCCTGCGCGTGGTGCGCGCCGCCGCGCCGGCCATGAAGGCGAAGGGCAAGGGCGTGGTGGTGGCGCTGTCCTCCATCATGGGCGTTGCCTACGGCTGGGACGAGCATGTGCATTATTCCGCGGCCAAGGCCGGCGTGGTCGGTCTGGTGCGCGGCCTCGGCGTGGAACTGGCGCGCGACGGTATCCGCGTGAACGCGGTGGCGCCGGGCTATATCCGCACCGCCCAGCTGCTGCACCCGGTCAATTCGCTCGGGCCGCAGGGTGCGGAGGCCGCCGGCGCCTTCATTCCCATGGGCCGCATCGGCGAGCCGGAAGACATCGCCGACGTCATCCTTTTCCTCGCCTCCGACGGCGCCCGCTACATGACCGGGCAGACGGTGGTGGTGGATGGCGGCCTGCTGCCGGGCCGCTACTGAAACCGATCAGCCATAACAACCGGAGATGGAACGCATGACAATGGACATGAACCGGCGCTCTTTCATGAAGCGCTCGGCCGGTATCGCCGCGCTGGCGCTGGGCGCGGGCACGCCGTTTCTGAATTCGCGCGCGGCCTATGCGCAGGTGACGGCGCTGGAAAAGCAGCAGCTGCGCACCATCGGCCTTTCCACCACCGTGCAGGAACGTCTGCTGGCGGAGTTCAAGGCCGCCTCCGGCGTTGGCACCACCTCCGGCACGGCGGCGACCTTCCCGGATGCGCAGACGAAGATCCTGTCCGGTTCCAAGGACTTCGACTGCTGGGAAGTGATCGCCGAGCGCCTGCCGGC